>SXSC01000111.1 GCA_005792355.1 Opitutaceae bacterium | reverse complement strand
TGGTGCTCCGCCGGCACCGGGCTCTTCGCCCACGGATGCGTTTCGCCACGGGGCTCGTCGACCACCAGGCAGAGCCGCTGGCCTTCGCCATCCTCGAAATCCAGTGTCGCGCGGCCATCGCGGTCGGCAATTTTCGCCCGCGCGACTCCGAGCCCGGCCAAGCGTTGCTCCCACCAGGCGAGGCTCGCCCTGCTGTCCACCCGCAACCCCGTGCGCACGACGCTCTGGCTGCCGCGCCGCTCGCGTCCGACCGGCCAGTCAAAAAACGTGAGGTCGGTGCCCGGCGAAGCGAGCCCGTCGGCATAGAAAAGATGATACGCGGAGACGTCGTCCTGGTTGACGGTCTTCTTCACGAGCCGCAGCCCGAGGGTCCGGGTGTAGAAGGCATGGTTGCCGGGGGCGTCGGCGGTGACGGCGGTCAGGTGGTGAAAACCGGTGAGATGCATCCGGCGACGGTGCGCAGAATCGGTGTTTCGTCCAGTCGCCGCATCTCGATCATTGCGAAATCACGAACGCCGGCCCAGCTTTCCCGCCCAATCCGATGTCAATCTGCCTTCTTCCCATCCGCCTCACCCTCCTCCTTGCCGCGATGACTTCCCTCACCGCCAGTGCCGCTGAGCCGGCCAACCCGCTGCTCCAGCCGGGTCTCCCGCCCTTCCATTATCCGCCGTTCGATCAAATCAAGGACACCCACTTCGCGCCGGCCTTCGAACAGAGCATGGCGGCGGAACTCACCGAGGTCGAGGCGATCGCCGGCCGCAGCGAGCCACCCACCTTCGAAAACACGCTCGTCGCGCTCGAACGCGCCGGCCAGTCGTTCGCCCGCGTCAACCGCGTGTTTTCCAGTCTCTCCGGCGCGCACAGCAACGATGCGCTCCGCGCCATCGAGACCGCCATGGCGCCGAAACTCGCCGCGCAATCCGATGCCATCCGGCTCAACGGCCGGCTGTTTGCCCGCATCGATACCCTTCACCACCAGCGCGGACAACTCGGGCTCGACCCGGAATCGCAACGCCTGCTCGAACGGACGCACATCGATTTTGTCCGGGCCGGCGCCCGTCTCTCCGAGGCTGAGAAGACCCGCCTGAAAGCGATGAACGCGGAACTGGCCTCGCTCGAAACCACCTTCAAGCAGAACATCCAAAAGGAAACCAACGCGTCCGTCGTCATCGTCGAACGCCGCGCCGATCTCGCCGGCCTGCCGGCCAATGAAATCGCCACCGCGGAAGCCGCCGCCACCGCCGAGAAACAACCCGGCAAGTTCGCCCTGCGCCTCCTCAACACCAGCGGTCAGCCCGCGCTTTCGTCGCTCGAGAACCGCGCCCTGCGCGAGCGGATTCAGCGTGCCTCCGTCTCCCGCAGCGGCCGCGGCGGGGAATTTGACAACCGCGCCGTGGTCGCCCGCCTGGCCCGGCTGCGCGCCGATCGGGCCGCGCTCCTCGGCTACGCCAGCCATGCGGCCTATCAACTCGAAGTCCAAACCGCCGCCACCGTCGGGGCCGTCAATAAACTACTCGCCGAACTCGCCCCGCCCGCCGTCGCCAACGCCCGCCGCGAGGCCGCCGACATGCAGGCGATCATCGACCGGGAAAAGGGCGGCTTTCAGCTCGCCGCGTGGGATTGGGATTTTTACTCGGAGAAAGTTCGCCGCGAGCGCTACGCCTTCGACGGGGCGCAACTCAAACCCTACTTCGAACTCAATCGCGTGCTGATCGACGGCGTCTTCCACGCCGCCACCCTCCTCTACGGCGTGACCTTCAAGGAACGTCGCGACCTCCCCGTTTACGAGCCGTCCGTGCGAGCTTTCGAGGTCTTCGACGCCGACGGCTCTCCCCTCACGATCTTCCTCGCCGATCTCTTTGCGCGTCCGTCCAAGCGCGGCGGCGCCTGGATGAACACCTACACCGACCAGTCGCGGCTGCTCGGCACGAAACCGGTCATCGGCAACCATCTGAACATCCCGCAGCCGGCGGCCGGCGAACCCGCGCTGCTCACCTTCGATGAGGTCACCACGCTCTTCCATGAGTTTGGGCACGCGCTCCACGGCATGTTCTCCGCCGTGAATTACCCGCGCTTCAGTGGCACCCATGTCCCGCGCGATTTCGTCGAGTATCCATCGCAGGTAAACGAGATGTGGGCCACGTGGCCCGAGGTGCTGAAAAATTACGCGAAACACCACCAGACCGGCGCGCCCATGCCCGCCGCACTCCTCGCCAAGGTCGAAGCCGCGCGAAAATTCACCCAGGGCTTCGCCACCACCGAGTACCTCGCCGCCTCACTGCTCGATCAGGCCTGGCACCAGTTGAAGTCCGACCAGGTGCCTGCCGCCGACCGCGTGCTCGCCTTCGAGGCAGCCGCGCTGCAGCGGGCCGGCGTCGACTTCCAGCCAGTGCCGCCGCGCTACCGCAGCACCTATTTCGCCCATGTGTTTTCCAGCGGCTACTCGGCCGGCTACTACTCGTATCTCTGGAGCGAGGTGCTCGATGCCGACAGTGTCGAGTGGTTCAAGCAGCACGGCGGACTGACGCGCCAGAATGGTGATCATTTCCGCCGGACGCTGCTCTCCCGCGGCGGCAGTGCGGACGCGATGGAGCTTTTCCGCTCCTTCCGTGGCGCCGAACCCGACGTCAAGCCGCTGCTCAAGCGCCGCGGTCTGGATGGCGCGCGCGGCACCGACTGAGCCGGAACGATTCAGTCCGAGGTGGAGCCCGTTGTCCCCCACGGGCTGATTGAGAGCGTACGTCTCAGCACCCGAGGAGGACATCGGGTTCGCCCCGGCGCGTGAAGGCACCCGCCCTCCCGCCGCTGGGCGGAGCTCGGAATTCGCGATCGTGGATCGATGGAGCGTCGCTTTCCCCGGCGCCCATGGCATGGGCAAGTCGTCGGCGAGGAGAAAACCGCCGCTCCTTGGGACCTGCGGCGCTCATCGTCAACCCGCAGCTACCACTCCCGCCGCCGCCCGCCGGCTAATCTCGTTGACCACCCGAATCGCTCCCGCTGTCTTCCAGCCTCGTGCATACCCCGTACCTCGATTCAAAAAAACCATGAACCAAGCCCCACGTTGTGCGTCGCTGGCCTTGCTGCTGGCAGGAGTGTTTTCGATCACCGCCACCGCCCAGGAATGGACCCGCTTCCGCGGCCCCAACGGCACCGGCATCAGTGAGGCGAAAACCATCCCCGTCACCTGGACCGAGCAGGATTTTCGCTGGCGGGTGGCCGTCCCGGGCGAGAGCCACTCGCAACCCGTCATCTGGGGTCAGAAGATCTTTCTGACCAGCGCGCTGAACGCCGGCGAGGAGCGGACCCTGCTCTGTCTCCAAAAATCCGACGGAAAGATTCTTTGGGCGAAAACGTATCCGTTGCCGACTCATAAGCCCGGCAGCAAGAATTCCGGCTACGCGAACGGCTCGCCCGTCGTCGACCGGGACCGGGTGATCGCGTGCTTCGTCTCCAAGGAACACTTTTGGGTGCGGTCGTTTGATCATGCTGGCAACGAACTGTGGAGTCGCGATCTCGGCACGTTTACGTCGCAGCACGGCCACGGCGCGTCGCCGATGATCTACGAGAACACGGTGATCGTGACCAACGACCAGCGCGAGGTGAGCTTTATCATCGCCCTGGATCTCAAGACCGGCGGCACCGTCTGGCAGACACCCCGCAAGTCGACCAACAATGGCACCTCCTACGGGACGCCCATCATCCATCCGCGACCGGGCTCGACGCCGGAGCTGATCCTGACCGGCAAGGCGCACGGCATTTCCAGCCTCGATCCGCAGACGGGAAAATTCAACTGGGAAGCCCCCGTTTTCGACAAGCGCATGTGCGCCACCCCGATTATCGCGGGGGATCTCGTGATCGGGAGCTGCGGCCAGGGCGGCGGGGCGGGCAATTATCTCTCGGCGGTGAAACTCGGCGGCCAGGGTGACGTCGGAAAAACCCACGTCGCCTACACGATCCGCCGGGCGACCAACTACGTCCCCACTCCGCTCTACCTGAACGGGCGCGTCTACATCATCAGCGACACGGGGATTGCCACGGCTCTCGAGTCCGCGACCGGGCGCGAAATCTGGTCAGAGCGCCTGAAGGCGGAATTTTTCGGTTCCCCCGTGATGATCAACGGCCGGATTTATTGCGCTACGACCAAAGGGGAAATGCTCGTGCTGGCCTCCGGCGACCAGTTTGAGCTGCTCGCCCGCAATCCCCTCGGCGAAGGCAGCTACAGCACGCCCTGCGTGGACGACGGGCGGCTCTACGTGAAAACGCTCACCCACCTGGTCTGCCTCGGCGGAAAATGAAAACCGACCACACGACAGTTCTCGGATTAATGGCCCTGGCGCTGGCGCCCCTGCGCGCCGACGACTGGCCCATGCTCGGCGGCCGGCCGGATCGAAACATGGTCTCGAACGAAAAGGGGCTCCCCATCGATTGGGAGGGTGGCGGAAAGAAGCCGCCGAAGAACATCAAGTGGATGGGCGACCTCGGCACGGTGACCTACGGCAATCCGGTGGTCAGCGGCGGACGGGTGTTCATCGGCACCGACAATGATGACCCGGCCAGCAAGGAACGGCGCGGCGTGCTCAAATGTTTCTCGGAGAAGGATGGCGCGCTCCTCTGGAAAGTCACCCACGCCAAACTCGACAACGCCGGGGAGGACGACGGCTCGATCGGCATCTGCTCCACGCCCTGCGTGGCCGGCGACCGCGTCTACTATGTGAGCAACCGCGCCGAGCTCGTGTGTCGGGAGGTGCGGGACGGCCGCGAAGTGTGGAGCCTCGATCTGCGGAAGGAGTTCGGCGTATCGCCCAATCAGGCGTCCGCCTCGTCGCCGCTGGTGGCGGGTGAGCTCGTATTCGTTGTTACAGGACACGGCACGGATCACAAGGCGGGTCACGTGAAGAACGCGGCCGCCCCCAGTTTCATCGCGGTCGACCGGCAGACCGGCAAGATGGCGTGGCAGGACAGCTCACCCGGGGCCGGGATTCTTTCCGGGCAATGGGGGTCGCCCGCCTACGGGGTGGTCGACGGGCAGCCCCAGGTGGCTTTTCCCGGCGGCGACGGCTGGCTCTATGCCTTCGAGCCGACGAACGGCAAACTCCGGTGGAAGTTCAACTGCAAGGCGCACGAAAAGATTTCGGCGAAAGGCGAGCCCGAGACCCGCTTCAATCTCGTCGCCGCTCCGGTCTACGCCGGCCACCGCGTCTTCATCGCCATCGGCGAACCGGAGGCAAGCAGCGGCAGCGGCGCGCTGCGGTGCATCGACGCCCGGCTGCGCGGCGACGTGACGAAAAGCGCCGAACTCTGGCGATTGGGCGGCGAGGAATTCAACGACAGCATCTCGATGGTGGCGGTGCAGGACGGCTTGGTCTACGCCGCCGATGCACCCGGCTACCTGAGTTGCATCGACCTGGCCACCGGCAAGCGGATCTGGTTCCACGATCTCCAGTCCAACATCTGGGGCTCCCCGCTGGTGGCGGACGGCAAGGTGTATCTGCAGATCGGCGACGGAGACGTGGTGATTTTCCAAGCCGGGCGGGAGAAGAAACTCCTCAAGAAGAACGACGGCCTGGCGGACATGGCTCACGGCACGCCGGTGGCGGCGAACGGGGTCCTCTACCTCACGGGTCAGAAACGCCTCTACGCGATCGCGGCGCCGTAGCACGCGCGGGTCCAGCCACCACCGCTGTACGGTTCGAAATGTCGAACCGGTCCGCCGGAGATAATCGTTGGAATCGGCTGCCCGGCGACCGGCTTAGCCCTGGCCGGTGTGTCGGGAAAAATAATCCATCGCAATTCGTCCGGCACCTCGGGTAGGTTCCCGTTGCCCGCGAGGGCAGTCACTACGACTGTATTATAAACCAAGTCTTGGCCGAAGAAATCGTCCGGGAACAGAAAGATGCATATTATGCTCCGAGCTTCGCTCCGGGAGGATCAGGTATCGGCGGCGTAACCACGCCACCCGCCTGATTTCCCTTCACGGCGGGGCGGACCTGGTCCGCCCCGCCTTTTTCTTTCCCACCTGCCGCGGTCGCATCTCCGAGTTCCCGCCACGAGCAAGATTAGGGGTCCGCAGCGGGGCGCTGGCCCAGCGCCCACCGCCCAAATTCGCCCGCCCGCTGCTGGGCAACCCGCCTCCGGCAGACGAACTGCCTCTCCGGCAGACAGACCGCCGCTGGTTCTGCCCACCCCGCGTGACAACACTTCGGCGACGCACTGGCGCGCGACTCCACCGGGAGATTTTCTCGCGGGACCGCGATGGTTTGCTCATATTGCCTCCATGGCCAAACCTGTCTGCTTCTCTTGCAAGAAACCGATCGGAGTTCCAGAGTTCCTCTCCGGTCTTTGCGGCTATTCGCCCGACACCGCTCATTTCACGGCCCGCTGCCCACAATGCTCGGAGCACCTCGAGTTCCAGTGCAACGCGAGTTCATTGACGTTTGGCTGCACGTATTGGGCCGGCTCCATGCACTTTGAAGGCATGATCCCCACCGCCATTCGTGGCCTCAAAACATTCACCCCGCCAGATCCGCCGGCGATCCACTATGATGGAGTGACCTACCCGGTGAAACCAGATTGAGGCGTCCCGCGGAGGCGGGACACCGCGGCTCAAAGGACCGCCCACTGAGGTCGAGCGCGGCGGCGCTCTGCCACCTGACCCGCCTGGGAATTTAACGGCGCCGGCAAAGCCCGTACCTGGTTCGGATCTCATTACGACCCGTCTGCCTCAGTGGCCTCTTGGTCCAACTGCGTTTGTTGGGTTCAATGCTACGGCAGTTCGTAAATCTCAATCAGCGCCTCGCCCGTCGCGTTCCCGACCCCCGAGACCTGGGCGGTAAAGGTCCCCGCCGGCACCGTCACGACCATCGCCGCGTCCTTGCTCGTCGTCTCCGGCAGGTCGAACGCGCCCGCCGCCGCAAACGCCGCGCGCGCCGGCCCCGCACCCGCCTCGGCCCAATTATCGTTGGTCGCGAAGAGCGCACTGCGGCCGTTCGCCTCGCTCAGATAGAGTTCAAGTTTGGGATCGATCAGCGCTCCCGTTACCCCGAAGCCTCCCAACCGCGGGCCGACCCCCCGCACGAGCAATCGCTTCGGCACGTTGCCGCTGATCACGAAACCCACGATCAGGGTCTGGTCACCGGCTCCGGCGAAACTGCGGGCCGAAAGATTGGTCAGCCGCGCCACGCCGGTCGGCTGCGTGTCGTAGAGTTCCACCAACGCGATTCCCGTCCGCCCCGCCGTATCGGAAACATGCACCGTGCGCGCGCCATCGATTGGCGTGACCAGCGCGGCATCCCGGTCGTTCGCATTCGCATTCCCCAGACCAAATGCGCCCGCCGCGGCAAACGTGGCCCGCAGGGCCGTCGTCGCCGCCGCCCCGCCTGAACCCCAATCGTTGTTCGAAGCCAGAACCGAGTCGCGACCGTTCACCGTGCCGTATACATCAATGCGCGGATCGGCGATCGCCCCCGTCACCCCAAAGGCCGCCAGCGTCGGCCCAATCCCGCGGACCAGCACGTCCTTGCTCCCGCCCGCCACCGAGGCACCCACGATGAGGGCGCGGCCACCACCTTGCACCGTCCCGCGCACTGACAGATTCACGAGCCGGCCGGCCTGCGGCGCCGCCACGGTGAGCCGCGCCATCTGGCTTCGCACCGGGCCGTTGGCGTCCGTCACAATCACCTCGTAATCCGCCGCGTCGGCCGCGCCCGCCTGCGCAATCGCAAGCGTCGCGTTCGTCGCCCCTGTCATGAGCTGACCATTGCGCCGCCACTGATATCGCAGCGCACCGGAACCGGTCGCCTGCACGGCGAGCGCCGCCGGAGCTCCCGGGGCCACGGTCTGGCTCGCGGGGTGACCCGCGATGGCGATCGTCTCCGACACCTCGAGCGCAAACCCTTCCGCCGGCGTCCGCTTCATCGACTGCATGCGGGTGCTCAGCTGGGCCACAAAATAGTCCGCGTCCGCCTCCGAGCCTTCGGCGTTGCCCCAGTGGATCGGGATCGCGACGCGGCCCTTGAGATCGATCGCGGCGGCCACGGCGTCCTGCACACTCGTCATCGTGAAGGTCTGCCCAAGCGGCAGCATCACGACGTCGGCGGAAAACTGCTTCATCTCCGGAATGCGCTCCGTGTCGCCCGCCTGGTACACCCGCACGCCGCCGACGTTCACGACGTAGCCGACAAAGTTCATCACTCGCGGGTGATTGCCGAATTTGATGATATTGTACATCGGCACCGTCTCGACCTCGACGCCGCCCAAGGTAAACTTGGACCCCGGCGTGACGACCTGAACCGTGGAATTTGGAAAATTGGTCAGCAGGGCCGGCGCGCCGGGAGGAGACGACACGAACACGGTGCTCGCCTTGCGCACGCGGTTCAGGTCGGCGATCGACTGGTGATCGCCATGATTGTGGGTCAACAACACGAAGTCGGCGTCGGCCGGCGTCCCCGGGATGCTGGTCGGATCAATGTAGATGATCGGACCGCCGGTGACCTCGATCTTCACGGTGGCCTGAAACATGGCATGCACCCGGCCGACGACCCGGGCCGAGGCCGGAGCCAGGAAGAGCAGCGTAAGCGCGGCCAGGAGGCCCGCGCGGATCGTTAGGTGGAATTTTGTGGTCATGGGGAAAACAGGGAAATGTCGTGGGATCAGGCGGCCGGCCAGATGGGAGCGGGTCACTCCTTCCGGTGCTATTTGGCAGTTCAAGGGTGCATCGACCTGGCAATTAGTCCAACGCAACAACTGGATTCAGTCCTTCACCTCGAACATCACCGCCACGCTCTCCGTCGTGATCTTGCGATTCACCCGCTCGAACCCATCCACGTCAAACGCCTTGCCGATGTTGTTGCCCGCCAGATCCTCGATGGTCGTCGCGACCACGAGGCGATGCGGTCCGCGGCGCCATGGCTGCGCCGGCGCAAAACTCCACCGCCGTTCACCCTCGCCGAGCGCGGACTCGCCCTCCAGCGCAAATCCAGCATCGGCTCCGACCGTCACCTGGATCAACCGCAGCGCCAGCGCGTGATCCATCGGCTCGTCAAAGCGGACCACGAGTGCCGCGCGGGTGCCGGTCGCCGGCGCCGTGATCTGCCAGCGCTTCGGATCGGGCGGCGCACGATCGGCGGCCGCCACAAGAAATTTTTTCTCGAACGCACTCCGCAGCGGCCGGCCCGTGGCATCCTGGCACGCGACCGTAACGGTCAACGAGTAGTTCCGGCCGACCTCAAACACCGGTCCGATGTCCTCGAGCGGCTTCACGCCGCGTTTGATCCGTCCCGGGTCGATGAGCAGCGTGAGCCGCGTCATCGACGGGTCCCACAGCTCCTCGTCGAGTTCGAGAAACGGCAGCTCGGCGGGCACCCCCGCTCCATCGCGTATGCGGATGTGCCCGTAAACCCCACCGCGGCTCATCGGCGCAGAGAAATGCACGTAGAATTTCAGCTGGTTCTCCGGCAGCACCTCCCCGCTCGGGTAAACCTGCTGCACCACGGTAGTCGGCTCCGTCGTGTCGGCCGGCAGCTCGAAATACGACACCTCTGGCACGACGTCTTCCGTCGGTCGAAATTCCGCCCGGTAACGCACCCCACGCATCAGCGGGAACCGCGGTGTGAATCGCAGACGATCACCCGCCAGGTTCCACGTCCCGACCATCGGCGGCAGGTCTTTGCCCACCGCACCTTGTTCCGCGTAGACCGCGAAAACCCGGGCCCAGGCCGCGTCCCCAGACTCGAGTCCCGCGAACGCTTGGAGCTGTACCGCCGCCACGCCGACCACCTCGACGGCGGGCGGGCGGGCGTCGGCTTCCCAACGAATCGTCGCCGACGGCGCGGCGACCGCGGCCAAACCCGCGAAGCACGCGATCAGCACGCCGGAAAAACGCCGGCGGGGCGCGCGGGGAGAATACCCCGAGACGATTCTTGCGCTGCGCTGGGTCGTTTTTTTGGTCACAGGCAGCTCTCCGCGGCGGCGCGGCAACCAGCCTCCCGCCGGCAAGCCAATCTCGAACCCCACTCCTTTGCCCAGAGGACAACGAAGCAAACAAAGGCAGCGCCTTCCGGCCCGGAGGGGGATCGGCCTCCAGCCCGGAGGGAGACGAAGACCTTTCGTTCCCTTGGTTTCCTGCTGTGCAAATTCCGGGGCTTGGAGGTGCATGTAAGAAAACAGCGTATTCCGGGAAACTGGGCGGTCCATCTCCGAGCCTGCGCCCGGAAACAGCGCCTGCACTTCAATCCAGACGGCGGAGATTTCACCACGGAGGCACGAAGGGCCCGTCAGTACCGCCAAACTTGTCAGCGCCGTCTTGTCTGGAAAATCTTCCTACCATATGAATCTTCCCACCCCCATTCCGACCAACCATGGGGTGGGAAAATTAGCCGCGACCAAGCCGCCTCTTCGGGCCGACTTGTCGGGGTTAGATCGCAGGATTATTTCCGGAGAAGCGATCAACCGGGTTCCGGACATCGCAAAACCGCCCGGCGGTCTTGTCGTCACGGCAGCGCGAGCGTCTCGAGGTTGAGCGCGTTGTCGGCGCCCGTGCGCACCACAACCGCATGGCGGCCATCGAGCCGGTCCAGCTGCGCGACCCCGGCCCAGTCGATCTTCTCAAACGCGAGCCCTTTGGTGCCGGAGACCTTTTCGGTGATGGACGCTGCCCCGGTGATTTGTCCCGTGGCAACCTTGATCACCCCGTGGCGGCTGTTCGCCATCAGCAGATAGTCTTTTCCGTCCTTCTGGTACACGATCATGTCGAGCGGCCGGTTGCCGTTGCCGAACTCGGCGATGGTCTTGCCGCGGATCTTCGCGCCCGGCTTCAGCTCGCTCATCGCAAACTGCACCAACGGCGTACAGGTGTACGCGGCGAGCACGTGAGCCTCACTGCCGATCCTGTACGAAACGAGGGTCCGCACCGGCGCGCGCGTTTCAAAAGCGCCGTGCGCCCCGTGATAAATCTCCACCGCCGTGCCGCGATCCACCGTCGTGAAGGGAAACGGAATCGCCCGCAGGGTGGAGGAAAATTCCTCATTTGAAAGGCCGGCGACGAGCAGCCGTCCGTCGGCATACGCCAGGTCGGTGATCGCCTCGAGCCGGCGGTTGCCACCCTTCTTGCCGGGAGCAGGGGCGGCGTCGGGCGCGGGATTGGGCAGATCAACCCGGGAAAATTTCACCTTGTCGAGCGACACGAGCTCGGGCCGGCCATCGGCCTTCACGCGCACGAGCAGTGGCGCCGCATCCGGGCCCTTGCCCCGCGCCACCGCGAGATACGCGTGCCGCGAGATTGGGTTCACCGCGAGGTCCTCGATCACGATCTGGTCGGCCGAGGTGCCGGCGAGCGCGGCGATCTTTTGATTAATCGCCTCAATCTTGATCAGGCCGGAACCCGTGGTGGCTTTGGATTCGCCCAGGTAGATCGCCGTGATCGCGGCGGCCTTGGTGTCGGCGACGAACAGGACGCCTTCGGGACCGAAGGCGAGCTGGCTGATCGCCTGGAACTCTGGCTTGCCTTCTTTCATGCCGTTGGTGGGGCCAGCGCGAACGCCGGATGCCACGAGGGCGAAAACTGTCATGCTGACCGCAAGGCGGGATATGGGATTCTTCATGGGAATTAGGACTAGCTGGCGGGGATGATACGCACCGGGCAGGACGCGCACGGGGAAACAAAGATGCGCGGGCAGCTTCCGCACTCGCACCAAGGAGTCAAGAACCCGGTCTTGCCGCACTCGTCACCGCCCACCAACGTCCCCCGATTCACCATGAAGACACCCCGACTCCTCCTCTGCCTCGCGACGGCGGCACTCACCCACGGCCTGCGCGCCCAAACTGCGGCCGGCTATTACCGTTTCCCGGCGGTTCATGGTGACACGATCGTGTTCGCCGCGGAAGGCGACCTGTGGCGCGTCGCGGCCGCCGGCGGCACTGCCCAGCGGCTCACGTCGCACCCCGGGCAGGAAACGTATCCGGCGATCTCGCCCGACGGAAAGCTGATCGCGTTCTCCGCGCAATACGAGGGGACCAACGAGGTCCAGGTGATGCCCCTCACCGGCGGTCTGCCGAAGCGGCTCACGTTCGAGGGCGAGAGCGCCACCGTACGCGGTTGGGCGACGGGCGGCCGCGTGCTCTACAGCACAGCCGCCTACTCCACCCTGCCGAACCGCCAGCTCGCCACCGTCGATCCGATCACGCTCGAACGCCAGATCCTGCCGCTGGCGCAGGCCGACGAAGGGGCCTTTGACGAGGCGGGCACGCTCTACTTTACGCGCCTCTCCGCCCAAAGCAGCCACGCCAAACGCTACACCGGCGGCACCGCGCAAAATCTCTGGCGCTTCGCCCCCGGCGCCCCCGAGGCCACCCCGCTCACCGCCAGCTACGCCGGCACCAGCAAGTCGCCCATGTGGTGGCAGGGCCGCCTCTACTTTGCCAGCGACCGCGACGGCACCATGAACCTCTGGTCGATGAAACCCGACGGCGCCGACCTGCGCCAGCACACGAGCCACGCCGATTTCGGCGTCAAGTTTCCGGCGCTGCAGGGCGGGCGCATCGTCTATCAAAACGGCGCCGATCTCTGGCTCTTCACTATCGCCAACAACCGCACCACCTCGATCCCGATCACGCTCGTGTCCGACTTCGACCAAACCCGCGAAAAATGGATCGACAAGCCGCTCGACTACCTCACCGGAGTGACGCTTTCCCCCAACGGCGACCGCGTGGCGCTCACCGTGCGCGGCCAGGTGTTTGTCGCACCGGTCGGTCCGGGGCGGCTGGTGGAGGCGTCGCGTCAAAACGGCGTGCGCTACCGGCAGGCGTCGTTTCTTCCCGACGGCAAGTCGCTCCTCGCGCTGTCCGACGAATCCGGCGAGGTGGAGTTCTGGAAGCTCCCCGCCAACGGCATCGGGCCGCGTGAGCAGTTGACGAAGGGCGCCGAGACCTTGCGCATGACCGGCGTGGCCTCGCCCGATGGCAAATGGATCGCCTACACGGAACGCGACCAGGAACTCTGGGTGCACGAAATCGCCACCGGCCAGGCCCGCAAGGTCGCCGCGTCGCCCGCGACCGACTTCGATGCGCCCGACCTCGCGTGGTCCCCCGACAGCCAGTGGCTCGCCTATGTCATGGCCGCCGTCCGGGGCGGCCTCACCCGTATCCACTTCTACAGTATTATGGACGACCGCAGCACCGCGGTCACCAGCGACCGCGCCGGCAGTTCCCACCCGGCGTGGAGCCCCGACGGCAAGTGGTTTTATTTCATCTCGGAGCGCAACCTTGCGTCGACCGTCTTCTCACCCTGGGGCAACCGCCAGCCGGAACCGCATTTTGACAAGGTGGACCGCATCTATCAGCTCGCGCTGGCCGCCCAACGCCGTTCGCCGTTCGATCCCGTCGACGAGTTGCACCCGGCCGAGGCCGACAAGACCGCCGCCAAAGCGACCAAGCCGGAACCCAAGAAGGAAGAAACCAAACCCGACGCCGCAGCCGACCCCAAGACCGTCGCGACCGCGCCGGACACTCCGGAAAAATCAGACAAGAAACCCGACGCCGCCAAAGACCCCAAGCCCGCGGTCGTCGTCACCGTCGATTTCACCGGCATTGAATCCCGGCAATGGGAAGTCCCCGTGCCTCCCGGCAATCTCAGCCGGCTGAACGTCACCGACAAACATCTGTTTTTCACGGACCGCGCCGGCACCAAGACCCGCCTGGTCGCGGTGGAGATCAAAAACAAGGACGTCGAAACGAGCACCGTCATGGACGAAATCAATTCGTATCAACTTTCTCAGGATCGGAAGAAACTGGCGGTGCGCAAAGCCGACGCGATCTACGTGTTCGACGCCGGCACCAAGGCGCCCGACAAGCTCGACAAGGCCCGCGTCGGTCTCGGGGGGCTGAAGTTCTCCTACGCGCCGCGCGAGTCCTGGCGGCAGATTTTCACCGACTCCTGGCGGCTGCACCGCGATTACTTTTACGACAAAAACATGCACGGGGTGGACTGGAAGGCCAACCTCGCCAAGCACCTGCCGCTCGTCGACCGGGTGACGGACCGCGCCGAGCTCAATGATCTGATCGCGTATATGATGAGCGAGCTCTCCGCGCTGCACACCGCGGTGCGCGGCGGCGACCTGCGGGAAAGCCCCGACGACATCGTCCTCGCTTCGCTGGGGGCACACCTCGAAAGGGATCCGGCGGCCGGGGGCTGGCGCATCGCGCGATTCTACCGCGCCGATCCCGATTACCCCAAGGGACTCGGGCCCCTGCGCAGGCCGGGCATGGGAGTAAGGGAAGGTGACGTGATTGAGTCGATCAACGGCGTCGCCACGCTCGACACCCCGCACCCCGGCGCCCTGCTCCGGCAAAAATCCGGGCGCCAGATCCTGCTCCGGCTCAAGCCGGCCGACGGTAAACCCGCGTATGACCTCGTGGTCACTCCGATCGCTTCCTCCGCTGCGCAGGATCTCCGCTACGACGACTGGGAGCTCTCCCGCCGGGAAGATGTGGAAATCGCCGGCGACCGGAAGATCGGCTACGTCCACCTGCGGGCAATGGGAACGTCCGACATCGCCCAGTGGGCCCGCGACTACTACCCGGTATTCGATCGCGAGGGCCTGATTCTCGATCTGCGGCACAATCGCGGCGGCAACATCGACAGCTGGATTTTGAACCGGCTGATGCGCAAGGCCTGGATGTTCTGGGCACCCCGCGACGGTGAACCGTACTGGAACATGCACGGCGCGTTTCGCGGACACCTCGTGGTCTTGATCAACGAATGGACCGCTTCAGATGGCGAGGCCGCCGCCAATGGCGTCCGCCGCCTCGGTCTCGGCACTTTGATCGGCACGCGGACCTGGGGAGGCGGTGTCTGGTTGCGCAGCGCCAACGGACTCGTGGACAAGGGCATCGCCTCGGCCGCCGAGTTCGGCACCTACAGCCCGGAAGGCCAATGGGTCGTCGAAGGGCCCGGCATCTCGCCCGACATCGTCGTCGACAATCTGCCGCACGCCACGTTCAAAGGCCAAGACGCGCAGCTCGAGGCCGCGATCAAACTTCTGCGGGAAAAAATCGCCGCCGACCCGCGACCGGTGCCGCGGCCGCCGGCCTATCCGATCAAGGCGCTGCCACTGCCGCCGCCGAAACGGTAGCTCTGCGCTTGGCCCCCAATCGTGCTGCAACAAATCCGCCGGTCGCTCCGCCGGAGCGGCGGTTTTCCAACCGCCGAGGTACGATCGGCGAACCGGCCGTGAGCGGTTGGAAACCGCCCCTCCTGCGCTCCTTCCTCTGCGCACCGCATTTGTCAGCGTCAGGTTCCGCTCCCGTCTCGCAGCCGACAATCTCCTCCGAACAACTCCTCCCGTGACTGGTTTCGCCCGTACCGCCGCCATCCTCGCCGCCATGACGCTCGGCGCCCTGCTGCCGCAGGCGCACGTGTTCGCGTGGGCCATCCGCTGGCTGGTGATGGCGATGTTGTTTCTGGTCTTCCTGCAGACCCGGCTGTCGCGGTCCGCGTTGCACCGCCAGCATTTCTTCCTCTTCGCCGCCAACCTCGCGCTCGGTTTCGCCGGCTGGGGCGTCGGCGGACTGTTGGGCGGTCGCGACATTGCCCTCGCCGCCTTCTTCTGCGGCATCACTCCCACCGCCATCGCCGCACCGGTGATCATCAGTTTTCTGCGCGGCCGCGTGGACTTCGTGGCCGCGGCGTTTCTGCTGACCAATGTCGGGATCGCCGCGCTGATGCCGTTGATGCTCCCCCTCGTTCTCGGCCGCCCCACCCCCGAGGCCTTCGCCCAGGTCTCGGGCAGCGTCGGGCTCGTGGTCTTCGTGCCGATGAGCGCCGCCTACCTCGTCCGCGCCCTGCACCCGCGGGCCGCCGAATGGCCGGGCCGGCTGCGCAACGTCTCCTTCGGCCTGTGGGTGACTTCGATTTTTTTCATCACGGCCAACGCCTCCGACTTCATCCGCCACCACGCTGACACTCCGCTCCGCCTCCTGCTCCAGATCGCCGGCGCTTCGCTGCTCATGTGCATCGCGAGTTTTGCCTTCGGCCGGGTGATCGGTGGCCGCGAGTTTCCGCGCGAGGCGAGCCAGGCCCTCGGCCAGAAGAACACCACCTTCACGATCTACCTCGCCCTCACCTACGCGAGTCCGCTCGTCGCACTCGGCCCGACATTCTATGTCGTCTGGCATAATCTGTGGAACTCCTGGCAGCTCCACCGCGCGGCGCGAGCCGCCGCTCATCCACCAAACGCCCAAAGGTGACCGCCCGTGCGGATGATCAGCTTGCCTCCCGCGATGGCCGGCGTGCTGCGCACGCTTTCGCTGAGCAGGTTCTTCGCGACCAAGTCGATTTTCTCGCCGGCGCGCAACACACCCACCGTCCCCGTCTCGTTCACGACGTAGATCAACCCGTTCGCCGCGATCGGCGACGCCACATACTGCCCGCCCAGCCCGATGGGCTGACGGTCGAGCACCCGCTCGCCGGTCGCCGGCCGGAACACACTCAGCCGGCCGCCATCCGCCAGGATATAAACGAGCCCGCGATAAAATAACGGCGAGGTCATCTCATTGAGACCTTTCGTCGTCTCCCACACAACATGGCTGTCCGTCGCATTTTCGCGCGCACCCGGGCGGACCGCGACAAACCGATCTGAATTTTTTCGATCGTTCATCGACGCCCCCATGGCCTCCCATTCCTCCTTCGTCGCCACGCCGTCCTTGTTGGCGTCCACATACACTTTCAAGAGAGTGCGAATCGGAAAGGAATTGCCCGCCGTCTCGATCGACACGTCCTTGCGAATCTGCCACACTTCGGTCGTGGGCACCTCCGTGAGCGACAAGGCCCCGTCCTTGTTCGCGTCGTGGGCGGCAATCAACCGGTCCCAATTGAGTTCCGGCGGCGGCGGCTCGCTGGGATCGCCCCCGCTCGTCGAACCGCCAAACAACATTCCGTCGCCCGCCACCGGCGTCGCGATCGCCGCCATGCCCCAGCCCTGGACCCACCACTTGGACTCACCCGTCGCCGGATCGTATGCCATGAGCGAGCCCCGGCCCTGCACCATGAGCTCCTCCTTGCCGTCGTGCCGCCACAACATCGGGGTCGCGTGCCCGTCACGCGCCAGCGCCCGCGGCGAGTCCCACACCGTCTTGCCCGTGGCCGGATCGAGCGCGAGCAGATGCGAGTCCGCCGTGCCGCCATCGCGTTGCACGATCAATTTGCCCCCGACGATCACCGGTGAACTCGCCGAACCATATTGGGTGCGCAACGTCGGCAGCGGCCGGCGCCAGACTTCCTTGCCGTTGAAATCGTAGGCGAGAACGCCAAAGGAATTGAAGTACGCAAACACCAGCCGGCCGTCGGTGCACGGGGTCGACGCCGCGGGCGAACTGAAGGGATGGGTGGCTTCGAGCTTCTCTGCCGGGGCGATCTGCCGCCAAAGCTCGCGCCCGCTCGTGGCATCGTAGGCGAGCGTCAGCAGTTTTTTATCGTCAACCCCGGTGAGAAAAATCCGGTCGCCCCAGACCACCGGCGAGGACACACCAGCCGGTGCCGGCGACTTCCAGCGGAGGTTCTGGTCGGGGCCAAATGACACGGGCGGCGCGCCGGTCTCGGAAATGCCCGCGCCGTTGGGCCCGCGAAACTGGGACCAGTGTTCCGCGGCAAACGCGGCACAGGTAAGGACGGATAACGCAAGACCGGACAAAGCAAGAGACATTTTCACGGGTGAAGTGGGCTGGAATTCACACCGGACGTGGTTGTCCGGTGGCGAACCGCAAACAATCGTACCGCCCGAAGACAAGCAATCACTTCCTGCCGGGCAGCGCCTTCACCTCACCCCAATCCGACCAACGCCAACGATTCAATGAAGGGTGCAGCCCGTTGTCCCCAACGGGCTGAGTTGAGAGCGTACGGCTCAAAACCCGATGAGGACATCGGGTTCCGGAATTTCCCGGCGTGTCGACGGCGGTGAGCGAAGCCGTGTAGGCGAGGTCGGAACCGAGGTCGAAGAAATCGAAATCGTGCATGAACTCGCTCGTGATCACGCTGACCGAAAACGGCAGGTCCTTGATCAACGTGGCCACGCGGGTGCCGGTGACACTCTCGGACGCGCGGTAGCCGTCGAGCGCCCGCTCGGAAACCGTGAACTCGGACAATTGGACCGTCTCGTCGTTCGGGACGGTTCCCGCGCGCGGCGCAGGGATCGTCTGAGCCCACAACCCGACGCCGCCGACGGCTGCCGACGCGATCGAGGCGAGCGTGAATTTACGCCGGAGGGTTTTCATCCTGACAGTGATTCGAGATTTTGGAGGCAGCCCGGAGTCCAGCGACGGAGTTTGGGAAGCTGGTCTCCTGTTTTCCGGCCTTCTTGGCATCGTATTTCGCGAAGATTTCGGTCTTCGGCAACTCGGCGGCCAAAGCGCCGGGAAGCGCGACCAAACCGAGCACGGCAACGCACAACGCCGACCGGAGCAGTTTCTTCACAGGATTAGTTTGAGTGTTCAAATGAGGAATAGCGCGGGTCGCGGAATTTCGGATATTCTCCTCCAAACCGCGCGCGATGCGGACGCGGCGCCTCCTCCGTTTTTCAACCGACTAAGCCAGCGCGGCGCACCACTCGTGGTCCACGCGTTTGAGGAGGCTGAGGTGTTCGGCGCCGGTGGCGATGAAATCACCGTGATTCTGGACTGCGACGATCACGCCGAATTTCTTCCCGTGCTCGGCGCACTCGCGGCAGGCGTCGGCCATCCACGCCTCGACTTTTTCACGCGGGGCGCCGGCGGAGGCCTGTTGCCAGGTCTTGAACGGAGCCTGGGAGTCGGCGAACGCGCGGATGGTGGGGGCGCCGAGCTTCGCGGCGACCTCGATCCACGTCTTGAGGCCCGCACAGATTCACTCGCCGAGGCCGAGTCGTCGGTGACTCTGAACGCGAGCGAGTGGATGTTGCTCACCCCTCGTAGCTGCACTCGCCAGCAAGTGGAAAGCGGTACGCCACTGCAAACCACTCGCTCACGCTCGCAGCCACGAAGCGGGCGTGACCTATGCGGCCATTTTTCCCGGCTGTTTGCAGGCATGCCTCACCACTGGTCTGCCTCCTTCTTCGAATAGTCTCTTGGTCCCCGGTTGCTGGGTTCCTTGGTCCCCTGGTCCTGGGTGCCGCCTCCCCCGTGTTTCACGCCTTGCCGCCGGGCATGCCATTCGGCTTAACCACACCATGCACCTCCCCTCGCGTCTCCTCCTCCTCGCGTGCCTCAGCCTGCCGCTCGCCGCCCAGCCGGCGTCGAAATCAGCCGATGTGTCGAAGCTCGACCCGGCGATGGGCGTCAACAAGACCGCCGCGGCGAATCTCGACTGGCACGATGTCACCGCCTGGGGCGTCGAGGGTCGCGCGTGGCCGGAGCAGGCGCGCCTGCGGTGGTTCGACCGTTTTCCCGCGGCGGCGCAAAAAACCGTGACGCCCGCCGTGTGGAGCCTCAGCCGCGACAGCGCCGGGATGATGGTGCGATTCAAGACCGACGCCTCCTTGATCCACGTTCACTACAAGCTCCTGAAGGAAAAGCTCGGCCTGCCGCATATGCCCGCGACGGGGGTCAGCGGAGTCGATCTCTACGCGCGCGACGCCGCCGGCAAGTGGCGCTGGGTGCAGGTGACCAAGCCGGACCAGCAGGAGGTGCGCGCGGAGATCATCAAGGACCTCGCTCCCGGCTACAGAGAATACGCCGCGTACCTGCCGCTCTACAACGGCGTTGAGTCGCTCGAGATTGGTGTGCCGAAGGGCGCGAAGTTCGAGGGCCTCGCCCCGCGCGCCAATCCCATTGTTTACTACGGCACCTCCATCACGCACGGCGCCTGCGCCTCGCGGCCCGGCATGGTGCACGCCGCGATCCTGGGCCGTCGGTTTGACATGCCCGTCGTGAATCTCGGCTTCTCCGGCAACGGCCGCATGGACGCGGCGGTCGGCGATTTTCTGACTCAGATCGACGCCGCCGTCTACGTCATCGACTGCCTGCCCAACATGACTCCCGCCGTTGTGCGCGAGAAATGTGTGCCACTCGTAAAACAGCTTCGTGCGGTCAGGCCCGACACCCCGATTATTCTCGTCGAGGACCGCCGCTTTTCCAACGACTGGATAACGCCCGCGAAGGCGAAGTTTCACGATGAAAACCACGCAGCCCTCCGCGAGGCGTTCGCCGCGCTGCAAAAAGCAGGCGTGAAAAATCTCCACTACATCCCCGGCGACGCCCTCTACGGCACCGACACCGAGGGCGCGACCGACGCCTCCCACGCGAGCGATCTCGGTTTCATGCGCCAGGCCGACGTGATGGAGCCATATCTGCGCACAGCCCTGAAGCGGTGAACATCGCCGGCCGTCCCACGCGCACAATCTGGCCCACCGCTGACGGCACCGGCGTCGAGATCATCGACCAGACCCGCCTGCCGCACGCCTTCATCACCGCGCGCCTCACCACGCTCGACGACACCGCCCACGCGATCCGCGCGATGCTCGTCCGCGGTGCGCCGCTCATCGGCGCCACCGCCGCGTGGGGGCTGTGGCTCGCGCTCCGCGCCGATGCTTCCGACGCCGGCCTCGCACACGCGCACGCCGCTCTCCTCGCCACGCGGCCCACTGCGGTGAATCTCCGTTGGGCGCTCGACCGTGGCCGCGCTCACCTCCGGCCACTCGCCCCACCCGCCCGGGCGGCCGCCGCCCGACAGCTCGCGATCGAAATTTGCGACGAGGATGTTGCGCTGAATCGCGGCATCGCTGCCGCCGGGCTGCCGCTCATCTGCGCCGTTGCCGAGCGCGAACCGTCCGGCGCGCACATCACTCTCCTCACCCCTTGCAACGCCGGCCGGCTCGCCACGGTCGATGTGGGTACCGCCACTGCGCCGATCTACGCCGCGCACGACGCTGGCATTCCAGTCCACGTATGGGTCGATGAAACCCGTCCGCGCAACCAAGGAGCGAGCCTCACGGCGTGGGAGTTGCTCAACCATGGCGTGCCACACACCGTCATCGCCGACAACGCCGGCGGCCATCTCAT
>SXSC01000110.1 GCA_005792355.1 Opitutaceae bacterium | reverse complement strand
GATCCTGGTTGAGACGATTTTTTGCCACCGAGATCACGGAGGGAAAAGAGAGGCCACAGAGCGGAGGAGCGGGCGTTCTTTTCCGGTGGTATTCTCTGGGACCTCCTGCCGGGCTTCAGTGACCTCTGTGACCAGCGGTTTGATTCCTTCGGTTGCGGTCGACGCGTTGGGAAATATCCCTCCAGCCGCTCCTGCGTGGCCGCCGAAATGACCGGCATGAACAATGCGCACCTGCCAATCTGCCCGCGAATTTTTTGATCCCAGGCATCCCCACCCACGAGCGCGTCCTGATCGAACCACACCTCGCCGCCCGCCGCGCCGCGCAAATCCGCAGCGCCGCCTCCGCGTCTTGCGACGCGTAGCTCAGGAAGACGGCTTGGTGGGCGGACGCGGGCATTTATCGGCAGCAGCCGGAGGGAAACCCGCGGAAATTGCCGGCCGCCGTCCGGACAAGCGAACGGATTGTGCCGGCTGACGACGGCGGTGTCCAAACAGATCTTTCGTGCCATGTTCTGACTGCATTTTCCGTTCGCCGCCAGGAAACCCGCCGTGCGCGGCACCAACGCGGAGCTGCACCCGTTTCGGCGTTGAGTTTCCGACGGACGACTTCCCTAATCTGTTTTCCTCCGTTGCCAGCACCAACCGCCACCCGGTGACTCCGCCCATGCGATTGCTCTCCTCCGCCCCGTTCGCCGCCCTGGCGATCGTGGCGATTGCGGCGCCGCCAACCGAGCGAACGGAGCGACCACGTAACTCCGGGCCCTCGGCCGCGGCCGCGGCTTGGCAGCGCCACGCTGCTCAAGCCCACGCCGCACTTGCCACCTTGAACCAGCCCGACGGCTCCGGGCTTCCGGCGCCCCCTGCCGGAGTGGCGGCTCTGGCGTTTGCGGATTTTTTCGGCCCGATCGGCGATCGCGGCCTCGACTATTCCCCGAAACTGCGCGCGCTCGACGGCCGCCCGGTTCGCCTCGTCGGCTACATGGTGCGCGAACAGGAACACGCCCCCGGCCTCTTTCTCCTCGCGGGCTGGCCGCTCAACGTCGAAACCAAGGGCGGCTGCGCCACCGACCCCGTGCCAGCCACCGCCGTCCACGTCGTCGTGCCGTCCTCCGCCTCGCGCCCCGTGCCGTACCGGCCGGGCCGGATCGTCCTCTTTGGTCGGATCGAAATTGGCCCGCGCCCCGCCGCCGATGGGCGCGTCTCCACTGTCCGCCTCGTGCTCGACGCCGCCTCCGCGGCATCGATTGTGCCGTCGGCCGAAGTGTCCGCCCCTTAGTTTCTCCATGCAAATTCACGCCCGCTCCCGCCATCTGTTGCTCTCGGCGGCCTTCCTCGCCGCCGTCACCGGCCCGCTCGTCGGCGCGCCGAGAGTCACGCGGCTCACCCCGCCCAGCGGGCTGTTTTCGTTTTCCGACCCGCTCCCGCCCATCATCTCGCGCTTCCTTCCCGGCCAGCGTTTCGATTTGCAGGCGACCATCTCGCCCGACGCCGGGCAGACCATCGTCGGCGTGAAATTCTATGTCGACGATGCCGACGTCTCCGGCCCAATCACGCTGGTCCGTGGAACGGTCGCCGGGCTTCCCGCCAACACCGTCGTCGCCACGCTGCGCGCCTATGCCAACCTCACCCCCGGCGTGCACCGCCTGATCGTCAGCGCCACCCAACTTCCCGACGGCCAGTCCGTCATTGCCACGGGTAATTTCGAGGTCGTCCCAATGACGGTCACCGCCCTGCCCAAGGCGAAAAACCTCATCATCTTGATCGGCGACGGTCTGGGCATCGCCCAACGCACCGCCGCGCGCATCGTCCTCCACGGCATCAGCCAGGGCAAGGCCCTCGCGCCGCTCGCGATGGACACGTTTCCCGTCACCGGCCTCATCCAGACCTGCTCGCTCAGCGCCATCGTCACCGACTCGTCTCCCGGCGCCTCGTGTTATTCGACCGGCAACAAGAACGACAACAACGAGGAGGGCGTTTTCCCCGACGACACGATCGACACGTTCGACAATCCCCGGATGGAATACATGAGCGAATATTTCGCGCGCACGAGCGGCAAGTCCCTCGGCCTCGTCACCACCTCCGATGTCTCCGACGCGACGCCCGCCGCGTGGGCCGTCCACACGCAAGACCGCAGCGCGGGCGCCGGCATCTGCGATCAATATCTCGACGAGGCCGTCGTGAAATCAAACCTCACCGTCCTGCTCGGCGGCGGCCGCCGCTGGTTTCTCCCGGCCAGCGTTCCCGGCTCCGCCCGCACCAACGCCCTCGACTACACCCTGCCGGCGGAACTCGCCACGGGCTGGGGCGTCCCCGCCGGCGCACGCGATCCCGACCGCGACCTGCTCACCGATTTTCAACGCGCCGGTTTCACCTACACCGCCAACGCCACGCAGCTCAAAGCCCTCCCCGCCACCACGAACAAACTGCTCGGCCTCTACGCTTTTTCCCATCTGAACGTGGCGTCCGACAAAATCGACGGCCGCCGCGGGAGTCCCGCAATTGTCAACGATTACGGGTTCCCCGACCAGCCGATGCTCGATGAAATGATCGACGCCGCGCTCCCCGTCCTCGCGCGGAATCCCGCCGGTTTCGTGCTCATGGTCGAAGGCGCCTTGATCGACAAGCAGGCGCACGCCATGGACACCGAGCGTTGGATTCTCGAGGTCATCGAGTTCGATCGCGCCGTCGCCCGCGCCAAGGCTTTCGCCGCCGCGAACCCCGACACTTTGGTCATCGTCACGGCCGACCACGAGACCGGCGGCGCCAATGTCATCGGCGCCTCCCGGGTCACGCAGGCGAGCCTCAACACGCGCGCCAATTCCGGCGGCGGGGTCGCCCAGCTGCGCGACCCCGTCGTCGGCACCTATGAGAACGCCGGTTTCCCCGTCTACACCATCATGCCCGACGGTTATCCCGGCACGACGAATCCCAATCGAAAAATGCTCGTCGGCTACGCCGCCAACGCCGACCGCTATGAAGACTGGCAGAGCAATCCGCGCCCCTTGCGCGACACCAGCCATCCCTTTGCCAACACCGCCCCGCTCAGCACCTATCCCGCCAGCGCGGCGGTGCGGCGGACCGCCGGAAATTATTTTATCGCTGGTCAGGTGCCCGGCGCCACCGCGGTCCACACCGCCTCCGACATTCCGCTCTCCGCCTACGGCCGGGGAGCCGCGCTCTTCACGGGCACGATGGACAACACCGAGGTGTTTTTCCGCGCCATGAAAGCCATGCTCGCCGGCGCCGACAACACTGTGGCCGAAAGGTAAGCGGAAGTGCGCCGGTGCTTCCCGGCCCCCCTCGTCCGGATATTTCCCACCGCGTCAACCGCAACCGAGGGAATCAAACCGCTGGTCACAGAGGTCACTGAGGCCCGGCAGGAGGTCACCGAGAATACCGCCGGAAAGGAACGCCCGCTCCTCCGCTCTGTGGCCTCTCTTTTCCCTCCGTGATCTCGGTGGCAAAAAATCGTCTCAACCAGGATCGAAGTGAATCAATAGTGGCGCGGCTTTTTCCAAGACTGAGCTCGGAAAAATGGCGCGCGGCGCCTGCAGCCCGTGACCAACCCTCGAAGAATGGAAACGCGGAGGACGTGGAGAGCGCGGAGTGAAAAGGCTCATTCTCCGCGCCCTCCGCGAGCTCCGCGTTTAACTCTGTCCGTGGCATTACGACAAACACGTTGGTCTCTACGTTCGGATAGTCAGACAAGCGCCAGCTCAACACTAATTGGGGCCCGACGGTTTACTCGTGAAACGACCCCGCACCACGAGCCAGTTGACCGCCGCGACGCCGGCCACGCCGCCCATGATGGCCACGTGGGTGGCGGTCATGCTCACGGCGAGATAACCGCAGAACGCGATGCCGAGCAGCGCGAGGACGTTGCCCGCCGGGGCGCGCCAGGCGTCGGCCTGCGGATCGCGGCGGCGCAATCGCAGGAGCGCGCCGCAGGTCACCGCATAGGTGACGAGCCGCGCCACGCCCGCGAGGATCGCGTTCCAGATGAAGCTCCCGTAGATGGCGAGAGCGATCAAGAGCACCGCCCAGACCAGAATGGCGAGGTGCGGCGAACGGAAGCGCGGATGCACGGCCGCGAAGGCCCGGGGAAAATCGCCGCGCTCGGCCAGCGCGTAGATGAGCCGCGGGATCGTGACAAAAACTCCGCTCGCCCAGCCAAAGACCGAGAGCATCGCGGCGAGCGACATGGCGGCGGCGCCGGCCGGCCCGGAAAACGCCCGGGCGGCGTCGGCCAGCGGCCGGGGGCTGTTGGCCAGATCGGGTACGCCCCACATCGCGACGAGATGAATCAGAAAATAAATGGCGGCGACCACCGCGAGGCCCACCCCGAGCGCGAACGGCGCGTCGCGCCGCGGATCTTTCGTCTCGGCGGCGGGAATCAGCGCGCCTTCAAATCCCCCAAACGCAAACACGAGGGCGACCAGCGCATTGGTCCAGGATTCGGCGGTGGCGGGCACGGCGGGCGCCGCCGGGGCGAGGCGTTGCACCAGCAGCAGTCCGGCCACAATGAAAAGTCCGAGCGTGGCCACCTTGGCGATGGTGAAGAAATTCGAGACCCCGGCCCCGACCCGGACCCCGCGGTAGTTCACCGCCGCGAAGCCGCCAATCATCGCCACCATGAGCGCCGCGCGGGCGACCGGCGCCGTGGCACCGGGCCAGAATTCGCCGAGATAGTTGACGAAGAGATTGATTCCGGCGGCGCCCGAAGTGAGCCGCACCAGCAGAAAAAACCACCCGACCTGGATGCCGGCGAACCGCCCGAGCGCATCGCGGGCGTAGAGGTATTGCCCGCCGCTCTCGCGATATTGCGAACCCACCTCGGCAAACACGGCCATCAGCACCCCGATGCCCAGCGCGGCGAGCACGTAGGCCACCGGGGCCGCCGGGCCGAGCAGTTTGGCGAGCGCGCCGGGCAATCCGAAAATGCCGCTGCCGATCACGCTGTTGAGGACGAGGGCGGTGAGGGTCCAGCGGCCCATGATCCGCACGAGCTGGGGTTTCGTTTCGCTGCTCATGCGCGGGGTGGAAAACGCATCTGGCGACGAGCGTGCGGGCTCGCGTGGCCCCCGCAAGTGCGAACGCGCCGCTACGGAACTTCGTAAATTTCCACCAGCGCGGTGCCGGTCGTTTCAGCGGCGCCGCTGGCGCGTACCGTGTAGGCTCCGGGCCGCAACCCGACCAGGACCGCCGCATCTTTTGAATTTGCTCCCAAGGGGAACGCGCCCACCCGGGCGAACGCCTCGCTCAGCGCGGCGGAGCCTCCCCAGTCGTCGTTCGTTGCAAGGCTGCCGCCGCCCGCCACCATCAGGTCCAGCCGCGGATCGGCGAGCGGACGATCGACGCCAAACACGGTCAGGGTCGGCCCGATGGCCCGAATCAGCACGGTGATGCGGGTCGTGCCCCCAATCACGAATCCCGCCGTCAGATCGGAGCCCACGTCCTTCAGCACGGAGACGTTGACCAGCCGCGGCGTCGCCGCCGTCAACGCCACGGCCGGCGTCGCGTCGTACAGCTCCACCAGCACGGAACCCGCCGCGCCCCGGGCCGTGGAAATTACCACCGACTTGTTGCCCGGCGACAGCGTCGAATCGTAAACTGCGGCGTCGGCCGAGGTCGCACTCGGGAACAAAAACGCCCCGACCTGCGTGAAGATCGTGCGGAGCTGCGACTCGCCACCCCAATTGTCGTTCGCGGCGATCCGCGTCGGGCCGGCAAACAATTCCAGCCGCGGATCCTCGACCAATTCGCTGACCCCGAATTGCGCGAGGGCCGGACCCACCGCGCGCACGAGCAGCGGTTTCACGCCCGTCGTGCCCGCACCGCCGATGACGGTGCCAACGGTGAACGCATCGTCACCCCCGGCCAGGGTGGTGCGAATCGAGAGGTTGACCAGCCGGCCGGGATCGATGGGCGCGACGACCGCGAGCGCCAGCACCGCTCCGGCGCTCGTCACCGTGCCGGACGAATTCGCGGCCACGACCGTGTAGGTGCCCGCGTCGGCGGCCTGCACGCTGGCAATCGTCAGCGAGGCATTGGTGGCGCCCGGGAGGTCGGCACCGTTGCGCCGCCATTGCAACGTGGGGGTCGGGGTGCCCGCGACGCCAGCCGTGAAGGTGACCGGCTGGCCGGCCGGCACCGTCTGGCCCGTCGGTGGTGTCGTCACGATCGGTGTGGCGGGTGGTGGCGCGACCGTGAGAGTGGCGCCACGGCTTGTCGCGGCGCCGACGGAGTTGGTCGCCACCGCGGTGTACGTTCCCGCCAGCGCGCTCGGCACGTTGTTGAGCGTGAGGGTGGAATTCGTACCGCCCGCGAGGTCGACCTCATTGCGTCGCCACTGAAACGTCGGGGCGGGGTTGCCATCCGCCAACACCGTAAAGGTCACCGTCTGTCCGGCGAAAACGTTCTGGCTAATCGGGTGCGCGGTGATCACCGGGGCGGCCGTTGCCATCGCCACCGTGAGGGACGCTCCGTTGGTGGCGGCGGATCCCGCGGAGTTGCTGGCGACGAGGAGGTACGTCCCGGCATCGGCTAATTGCACGTTGGTGAGGGTCAACGTGACCGCCGTCGCCCCAGGGAGGTCGGCGCCGTTTTTCCGCCACTGGAAGGTTGGGGCCGGCGTGCCAAAGGCACCGGCCGCAAAGGAAACGGACGCGCCGACCAGCACGTTTTGTCCGGCCGGTTGCAGGAAGATCGTCGGGAGGGAGGACGGGACGTTGACGATGAGCGCCGCGCCGTTGCTGGTGGCGACGCCGGCGGAATTGGTCGCCACCAACGTGTAGGTGCCGGCGTCGGGGGTCAGCACACTGGGCAGGGTGAGCGACGCGGCGGTCGCGCCCGCGAGGTTGGTCCCATCCTTGCGCCACTGAAACGCCGGGGCCGGCGTGCCGCTCGCCGCGGCGGAAAACGTCACCGCGGCGCCGGCCAGCACCGTCTGGGCCGCGGGCTGCGAGGTGATGCTTGGCGCCACCGCGGGAATGCTCACGGTGAGGAGCGCGCCGTTGCTCGTGGCGTTGCCGGCGGAATTGGCCGCCACCACCGTGTAGGTGCCGGCGTTGGCGGTCTGCACATTGGTGAGCGTGAGCGACGCGGCCGTCGCCCCCGCGAGGTTGGTCCCGTCCTTGCGCCACTGATACGTCGGGGCCGGCGTGCCGCTGGCCGCGGCGGAAAATGTCGCCGTCGCGCCGACGTTGACGGTTTGCGCTGCGGGGTGCGTCGTGAGGGCGGGTGCGGTGGTTCCGGCCGCGATGTTAAACGTGATCGGCACGAGCACACCGTTCGTCAGGCCGGTCGCACCGGGCGTGTTGTAACCCTGGACGGAAATCGAGAACGACCCGGCTTGCGTTGGCGTCCCGCTGATCGTGGGGGTGCCGGAATTGACGATGCCCCCGCTGAGACCGGCGATCGTGAGACCGGGCGGCAGCGAGCCGGTGACGCGAAACGACGCCGGCGACGAGGGCGTGCCCGCATAGGTGAAGGCCACCCCCGCGATCGCCTGGCCCACGGTGCCGGCAATCGGGCTGGGCGGATTGATTACAAATTGCGTGGCACCGGCGACCGCGTGCATCGCGCCGAGTGAAACCGTCGCAAGCACCGCACCCCGCAGGATCGCGGCGGCCGGTGCCACGAGCCGGGATTCCCCCGCCGCTCCAGCGAGGTACAGCGCTGGTGTGCGCTGCAGCAGCACGACCAGCAGCATGCCTGCCTTTATCCGCCAGATCCGCGTCATCCGCGGCAAAAAATGTTTTCGTTCATGGCTTTGGTCCCGGCTCCGTCGCTCGGTGAACTCCGTGTCGGAGCTCGGTGCGCTCGGTGGCAAAAAAATCTTCCCGAAGAGGCTCATGGCTCGCCGGTCGTGGGTTCGTCGGGCACTTCGGGGCCGGCGAATTTGGCGGCTTCGGCGGGGGTGATCGTGAAACCGGGGGCGATGGGGCGCGTGGCGCGGTCGGCGAGGAGCCAGCGGCCCCACTCGACGTAGGGCGCGGTGGCGGGCAGCGCGGCGAGTTCGCGGCGGATGGCGTCGAAGGCCTTCGCGTCGAACGCCTGCTCGCGGAACACCGCGCGCGCGTCGATTTCACCACCGGCCATGGCGGTCGCGAGGCGCAGCAGCCAGTCGGGCACGCCGTTGGGGCCCGATTGCGGCGGCACGGGCCACGCCATGAAGCCGCCGTTGCCCGTCGCCCGGCTCAAGATTCGATCGGCTGAAGAAAAACCGATCCGGCCAACGCGGCCTGCCCGGACGGGATCAGCGAGCAACTGTCCCGAGATGCTGTCCCACAGACGCACGTCGTCAGTGGTTCGACTCGCGGTGGCAATGCGCGTGCCGTCTTCGCTGAAGACGGCGTCTACGATGTCCGTCCCCCCGACCATTGTCTCCGTCAGTGATGCGCCGGTCGCGACCTCCCACACGCGGGTTTCCAGCGGCGTAGTGGTGAGGAGCCGGCGGCCGTCGCGCGTGAAGGACGCAACTCGCACGATGTTTCGATGCGGCAGCGGCGGTCCGATCGGTTGCCTGGTCCTGGCGTCCCAGAGTTGGGCGACTTCCGAGCCCATGGCGATCAACCGGCTGTCGGGACTAAATTCCAACCAGAGGATCTGTCGGCCGGCGCGTAACGGTTCGCCGTCGAGCCGGCCCTTCGCGAAATCCCAAATCTGGGCGTCGACGCCGGCATTGAACACCAGTTGGCGGCTGTCCGGAGAGAGCGCGTATCGGTTCACTCCGGCGAACGGACCGGCCACGAGCGCTCCCGTGCTGGCGTTCCATACGCGCAGGCCGGCGTTTTCGACACTCGCGAGGAGCTTGCCGTCGGCACTGAATGAAGGCCGAGTGTTGGCCCCGGCGACCTTGCCCATCCGTTGCCGGGAAATCTTCACGCCGCTCAGGTCCCACAGTTCGGTTTCGCCTGAGATCACGACCAAGAGGCGCCGGCCATCTGGCGACGAAATGATCCACCGGTCGATCGGGACCGGAAATAGACGCGGAGGGCCGAGGGTGCGGCCCGCGAGCAGGTCGAGCCTTTGGATTCGATCGCGGTCGATGACCGAGACGACGGGCGCGTTGCCCGATTCGCGGTGCATGCCCTTCCGCTCGGGCGTGCGCGAAATTCGAAAGGGAACCGCCGCGCCCGGGGCGAGGCGCCAGCGCCGCACGGTGCCATCGCGCCCGCCCATGAGGAACTCGGTGCCGTCGGGCGCCAGATCGATAAATCGGACGTCGCCGATCCGGACCGGTTCGAGCGCGAGCCGCCCGGTCGCCAGATCCCACACGCGCGCCACGCCATCGGCGCTCCTCGTGAGCAGATGGCGGTTGTCGGATGCAAGCCGCGCTGGGTTGACGCTGCTGCCGTCCACCAGCGGAGGCAGCAACGATTTCCCCGTCGGCACTTCCCAGACGCGCGCCGTCGCGGCGATGGATGCCGTCACGAGCTTTTCCCCATCGCCCGTGAACAACGGGGCACGAGCACGGCCGTCGTGCGGCATCAGCGCACCGACGGCGGCACCGGTGAGGGCGTCGAACAGTTGCACGTTGCGGCCGCTGAAGGCGATGGCGACGAGTTTGCCGTCGGGACTGAACGTGCCCTCGGTCGCATAACCACCACCCGGGGAAGTTTTGAGATACGGCGTGATGGGTTCGCCATCCGGCAGCCGCCAGATTCGCCACGAGTCTGTCGATGTGGTGAGGACGCGGGTGCTATCCGGGCTGAAAGCGGCGTGTAGAACATCGGTGCCATGCCGGAGGAGGGCCTGCGTTTCTCCAGTCTCAACGTTTAAGATTCGCATGATGCCATCGGCGCCGCTGACGGCGATCGAGCGACCGTCCTCCGAGAACCGGCCCGCGGTCATCCTTTGCTCCAGCCGGATTGGGCCCAGCACTTTACGGCCCGTGGGGATGTGCCAGAAGGTCGCGGTGCCGTCGAACCCGCCGACGGCGGCGAGCGTGGCATCCGGACTCACCGCCACACTCACAAACCATCCACTGTCGACCATCTCGCCAACGACGATGTCCTGCAGCAGCCGGCCGCTGGTCAAATCCCAGTAGCGCAGGTGACCGTCTTCGTCGCGAGTCACGCAATGCCGGCTGTCTTTACTGTAGGATGCCGATCGCGGGGGAGCGGGATGCGGCAGCAGCTCGCCGATGGGCTCGGCATAGCTGCGAAACGCGAGGGCCGAGATGAGCCGCGGGCCGATGGCGGAGTTGGCGGCGTCGGAGCGGGCGGCGCGGACGAGATGGGCGAGGCCCTCGGAGGTGCGGCCCTCCGGGAGCAGTTTCTCGGCAAGGGCGAGCGAGGTGCGGCTGGCGAGTCGGGCTTCAGCGATGCGGGCAGCCTCGGCTTGCTGGCGGAGTTTCTCTTCGGATTTTTCGGCGGCGACGGCGCGGGTGCGGGCGGCACGCTCGCTCACGTAGAGCGCGGAGGAAACGACCAACCCGCCGACGAGCGAGGCGGCGACGGCGGCGGTGGCGGTGACGGCGAGCTTGTGGCGGCGGAATAACTTTTGCGCGCGGTAGAGCGTGCTCGGCGGGCGGGCGGCGACGGGCTCGTGCGCGAGGTGGCGCTCGACGTCGCGGGCGAGGGCGTTGGCGGTCTTGTAACGGCGCGCACGGTCCTTCTCAAGGCAGCGCATCACGATCCAGTCGAGGTCGCCGCGGAGGGCGCCGGAGAGTTGCGCGGGCGCGAGGCCGCGCAGGCGGCCGAGGGTCTCGCGCTCCGCCTCGCCGAGAGTGGCGACGCGGGTCGAGGGCCGCGCCGGCTCGACCTCGCGGATCTGGCGGCGGATTTCGTCGAGGCCGGCGCTCGCCAGCGCCTTCGCGTCGAACGGCGGCTGGCCGGCGAGCAATTCGTAGAGCAGCACGCCAAGCGAGTAGATGTCGCTGCGGGTGTCGATATCGACGCTGCTCAGGTCCGCCTGCTCCGGGCTCATGTAGGCCGGCGTGCCGATGAACTGTTGAAACGCGGTGAAGAGCGTCTTGTCCGTGAGCTGGCCTTGGGTGGCCTTGGCGATGCCGAAGTCGATCACCTTGGACACGGCGACGCCGTCGTTCACGGTCACGAGGATGTTCGAGGGCTTGATGTCGCGGTGGATGATCCCCTTTTGGTGCGCGTGCTGAATTGCGTGGCAGACTTGGACGAACAGTCGCAGGCGCGCCTCGGTGGGCAGAAAGGCGCCGTCGCAGTAGCGCGTGAGCGGTACGCCGCGCACGAGTTCCATCACGAAGTAGGGCCTGCCGGTGGCGGTCGTGCCGGCATCGTGAATCTTGGCGATGTTCGGATGGTCCATCAGCGCGAGGGCCTGCCGCTCGGCCTCGAAGCGCGCGATCACCTCCTTCGTGTCCATGCCGAGCTTGATGACCTTGAGCGCGACGCGACGCCGCACCGGTTCGGTCTGCTCGGCCATCCACACGACGCCGCAGCCGCCCACGCCGATTTTTTCGAGGAGCTTGTAGCGGCCGATCGTGTCGCTCGGTTTCTCGTCGGGTGTGACGGCGAGCTGCTGCGTGGCCGGTGATTCGAGAATTCCCGGCATCCGCTCGAGTCCGCGAAGCAGAGCCTCAACCCGCGCCCGCTGGACGGCGTCTCCGGCGCACGCTTGATCGAGAAACGCCGCGCGCCCGGCCTCGGGGATTTCCAAGGCATCGGCGAAGATGTCGTCATCGGGGGTCATGGGTGGGGCAAAAATCGGTCAGGAGGTCAGGGGTGACTTGGCGTAGGGGCGTCGGCGAGCGGCGCCCCTACCCATGCCATCGCTAGCAAGCAGGCTCCTCCGATCGGGCAGCCTTGCCGGTGCGGCGCGCGGCGGCAAGGTCCGCGTGGTGTTACTTTTTTGGCGACCGGCGATTTGGCGGCGTGCGCCTGCGGTTGCGCGAGGAGCTGGAAATGCGGCCGGGGTCATGTCGATAATCGATACAAAACTCGATCGGGAGGTTCCCTTGGCTGACGGCCGGCGCGATTGATATCGAATCGACATGACCCCGTGGAATCGCGACCGGCGGTTAGGCAACCGGGCCGCCGGCGGGCAACCCGCCGCCCTCTCGAACCTGCTCCGACCGTCAACCCCGCCGATGCGCTCCGGATCGCTTTGCCACCCCGCGAGAATTGACACGCCGGCGGTTCCAAATTCTCCTTCTCAGCGCCCTCTCAAACCCACGCGTGCACCGGTACATCGGTGCACACGCCAAACTCCCCGTCCCCATGAATGCCTCCCGTCTTGCTTTTCGTTTGATCCGCGGCGTCTCGCTGGCCGTTTTCATCCCGATCCTGATGACAGCGGCCCGCGCCGGTGACATCGTCGGGCGCGTCTCCGACGGCCGCACCGGCAGCTATCTGCCCGGCGTGGTGTTCCGAAATGCCCCGGAGCTTGCTCCGGGAATTTTTACTAAATCACAAACCGCCGTCTTCCCGAATTTTTGTCGGAACGCAGCTTTGTCATCCAATGGATGACAAAGGGCGACGGGCGGCGAGCGGCGCCGATTTTTGACTGGGAAAACTGAGCCAAAGTGGACGATCTTCGCCCTCGTCCGAACGCCCTGGCCCGGCCACCGCCGTTCGCCCCGCGCTCCCGCAACCCCGACCACCTCATGAATGCTCCCCCGACCTTCGTCCTGCGCACCTCGCTCTTCTCCGTCTGGAGCGCGCTGCTGCCCGCCGCCGCCTTGCTCGCCCAGGTCCCCGCGACCGATCCCCTGCTCCTCGCCAAGTACGACACCAACAAAGATGGCCGGCTCGATCCCGCCGAACTCGCTGCGATGCCCGCCGCGTCGCGCCCGCAGGTTCGCCCGGCGACGTCCGACTCGTCATCGCAGGAGACCGTCATGCTGTCGCCCTTCGAGGTGACCTCCGGTGCCCGCGGCTATTATGCCTCGTCCACGATGTCCGGCACGCGCCTCAACTCCAAGGTCGAGGACCTCGCCTCGTCCATCTCGGTCATCACGAAAGAGCAGATGTCCGATTTCGCGATGCTCGATATCAACGACATTTTCCTCTACGAGGCGGGCACGGAGGGCATCGGCACGTACACGGAGTTCTCGGTCGATCGCAACGCCAGCCCGGTGGATAATTCGCTCAATCCGAACGGCTCCAACCGCGTGCGCGGGGTGGGTGCCGCGAACCTGTCCTTCGCCAACTTCGAGACCAGCGGGCGGATGCCGATCGACCCGTCGGTGCTCGACGCGGTGGAAATCAGCCGCGGGCCCAACTCAACGGTGTTCGGCCTCGGCAATGCGGCGGGCACGGTGAACATGGCGCCCGCTTCCGCCAATCTCAGTCGCGATCGATCGCAGATCAGCATGCGCTTCGACAACTTTGGCGGCTACCGGCAGAGCCTCGACCTCAACCGCGTGGTGCAGCGGAACGTGCTGGCCGTCCGTGGCAGCGCGACGCTCCAGCACGACGGCTACGTGCGCAAGCCCTCCGGCACCGACACCAAGCGGCTGAACGCGATGGTGCGCTATCAGCCGTTCAAGCGCACGACTCTCACCGCCTCGCACTTTTACTACCACATCGACGGCAACCGGCCTAACACCACGCCGCCGCGCGATGCCGTCACGGGCTGGATCAAGTCCGGCAAGCCCACGTGGGATCCCGTGACGACCACGGCGAAAATCAATGGGGTCCCGGTCGCCGGCGCTTTTACCGCGACCACGTTGCCACCCTATTTCACGAGCGCGAGTATCCGCGACCAGTCGGTGCTCTTCATCGACACGGACGGCTCGATTGGTTTCTGGGGACCGGGCCGCACCAGCAGCACGGCCACACCGGAAGGCCGCAACCAGAACATCGTCATCGTCAACACCACGCCGGAGCAGGTTCGCGCCACCCAGCCCTTGTTCTCGAGCGATCCCTCGGTCACGAGCAAGGCGGTCTACGATTGGTCCACGGTGAATCTCGCCGCGATGAACCGGATCAACGAGACGACGTCGATCACGCACCTGCAGGGCGAGCAGATTGTCCTCGATACGCCGCGGCACATGATCGCCTTGCAGGCGGGATATTTTCGCGAGGCGTCGCGGCGTGACAACCGCGGGCTGTATGGCACCGCGGGCAGCTCCGGCGCGACCGGCTTCCTGCACATGGACGTCAACGAGCGGATGATCGACGGCAGCCGGAACCCGTTTTTCCTGCGACCCTATGTCGGGTTCTTCAACAGCAAGGGCATCTCGGGCGGGCCCTCCGAGCGCGAGACCTACCGGGGCCAGCTCGCCTACCGCCTCGACCTGCGCCGCGAGACCAGCCTCCTGCGCTGGCTCGGCCAGCATCAGCTGCTCGGCTATGGCGAATACAAGGAGAACCGTTCCCGCACGACCATCTGGCGCGACGCCATCCTCTCGAATCATGCCTGGTATCCCACGCCGACGGGCTCCGCGACGGAGTTCGTCCGGCCAAATGTCGCGTTGAACTACCACCGCTATTACGTCGGCGACAACGTGGGCTTCAACGCCGACCAGGGGCCGCGCGATTTTCAGCCCGGCACCTATCCGTATCGCTGGGGTGGCTGGACCAATCCGGGCACGGCCAACGCCACGCCCAATTTCGTCACCGAGCAGGCGAAGCTCGGCCCGGGTTTCTGGTATGACTCCACCAACACCTGGGACCGTTCGCTCCTCCGGACCCGCGGCGGCGTGATTCAAAGCCACCTTCTGGGCGACCGGATCGTGACGACGTTTGGCCTGCGCCACGACGAACGCGATCAGCGCCTGCGCGGTCAGACGCGCTTTATGTCGACGCCCGGCGGCATCGTGCTCGACTACGATTCGACCTTCACCCTCAACCCCGCCGACTGGGTGCACGCGGCCGGACGGACGAAGACCGGCGGCGTGGTGGTGAAGCCCACCCGGTGGTTAAATTTCCACTACAACCAGTCGAACAGCTTCCAGCCGCAGGGCTACGCGGTCGGTCTTTACCTCGGGCCGCTGCCCGACCCGACCGGCCACGGCAAGGACTACGGCTTCTCGTTGAATCTTCTCAAAGGCAGGCTGGTGCTGCGCGCCAACAAGTACGACACGACCCAGATCAACTCGCGCAACGGCAGCGCGCGCATCATCGCGCAGCGGGTGCGCAACCTCGACTTCGATTCACCCAATGGAAATCAGTACTTCAATCTGACGACCCGGGCGGCCGCGTGGGTGACGACGGCCGCCGCCGCACAGGGCCGCACGCTGACCATCGATCAAGTGAATCAGGAGATCTCCCGCATCACAAAACTCGACGTCGCCTATTTCACGCGGCCCGAGTCGCGCGGCGAGCAGAACGAGCTGGTCGCCGAAACGCAGGACGTCACGGCCAAGGGCGTCGAGGTCGAGGTGCACTGGAATCCGACTCCCTTCTGGACGACAAAGTTCAACCTGACCAAGCAGGAGTCCATCGATTCGAAACTCGCGCCGGCCGTCTCAAACTGGATCCGGGAGCGCCTGTCCGTCTGGCAGAGCATCATCGATCCCGAGCTCAACCGGCCCTGGTGGACCGAGCGCTACAACGGCACCAACTCGCCGGCGCAGTTTTTCGCCACCAGCGTCAAGACCCCGTACGACGTCGCGGTCGCGAACGAAGGCAAGAGCCGTCCGCAGATTCGCAAGTACCGCATGAATCTGAGCACGAGCTACCGGCTCGCCGGCCTCGGTGTCGATCGGGAGTGGGTGAAGCGCTTCAACCTCGGCGGAGCGCTGCGCTGGGAGGACCGGGGCGCGATCGGGTACTTCGGTCTGCCGGCTCCCGACGGGATTTTCACCGAGCTGGATCCGCGGCGGCCGGTCTTCGACCAGGCGCGGCTGTATGTGGATGCCTTCGCGAGCTACCGGCTGAAGCTCTCCAACAAGGTCAACACCACGCTGCAACTCAACGTGCGCAACATCCAGGAGAGCGGGCGGCTTCAGCCCATCAGCGTGTATCCTGACGGCACGCCCAACGCCTATCGCATCGTCGATCCGCGGCAGTTCATCCTGAGCGCGACGTTCGATCTGTAGGCCCGGGCATTTCGTAACGCGGCGACCGCAACCCTCCTCCGGCGGGCAAGCCGAAGGGCGCCAGCCGGGCTTCATCGTTCTCGTTCTCGTAATCGTTCCTCGTTCTCGTCGGATAGAGAGAACGAGAAAGAGTACGAAGAACGAAAACGATTCTTGCATTCCGAAAATCGTCGCAGAAGTGCACGATTCGGACGGATAGCAGAACACCGCGCCCGTTGCATCGCGCGTGATCGGTTCGCGGGGCCGGGCGCGGGGCCGGGCGCGGGGCCGGGGAGCGGGGCCGGGGAGCGGGCGCGGCTGCCACCCCGCGAGAATTGACACGCCGGCGGTTCCAAATTCTCCTTCTCAGCGCCCTCTCAAACCCACGCGTGCACCGGTACATCGGTGCACACGCCAAACTCCCCGTCCCCATGAATGCCCCCCGTCTTGCTTTTCGTTTGATCCGCGGCGTCTCGCTGGCCGTTTTCATCCCGATCCTGATGACAGCGGCCCGCGCCGGTGACATCGTCGGGCGCGTCTCCGACGGCCGCACCGGCAGCTATCTGCCCGGCGTGGTGGTGGAACTGGACGGCAAAAACCTTGCCACTGTTTCGGAATCCGACGGTTCCTACCGCCTCACCAATGTGGCGCCCGGCCGATATACGGTTCGGGCCACCTACCTCGGCGCGGACGCGAAATCCGCTTCCGTCACCGTGCCGGCCAGCGGCAACGCCACGGCAGATCTCACCCTCGGGTCGGAGGTCATGGTGCTGTCGGCGGTGACCGTCGAAGGTTACCGCGAAGGCCGATCCCGCGCGATGTACCAGAAACAAACCGCGGATAACATCACTGACGTCATTTCCGCCGACTCGGTGGGCAATCTGCCCGATCGCAACGTCGCCGAGGCGGTGGCGCGCGTGGCGGGGGTCAACCTCTCGCTCGAGCAGGGGGAGGGGCGCTACGTGAGCATCCGAGGGGTCGAGCCCAATCTCAACCAGGTGCTGCTCGACGGCGCCACCATGGCCGCGCCGGGCGGCACGCGCCTCGGGCGTGCGGTACCGCTGGATACACTAGGCACCGCCCAGATCTCGCAGATCGAGGTGATCAAGAGCGTCACGCCGGACCTCGACGCCAACTCGCTCGGCGGCACCTTGAACATCAAGTCCGCCAGCCCGTTCGACCGCACGGGTCGCTTCGTTTCGGGTTCCCTCGCCCTCAATCGGAATGAGACCACTGGGAAAAACAACCTGGAGGGCCGGCTGGCCTTTTCCGACACGTTTGGCCCCGGCAACAAGTGGGGTCTCGCCGCCAGCGCCAGCTACGACCAGCGCGACTACTCCAACCACTGGGTGCAGACGGGCTGGAATCTGCGGAACATCGGGGGGAACAACCTCTATCTGCCGAACGCGTTCGAAATCAAGCCGGAGGAGGGCAACCTCAAGCGCTGGGGCGGGAATCTGGCCCTCGAATACCGGCCGGATGAAAACACCCAGTTTTACCTCCGGCCGAATTTTTCCACCACCAGCCGGTTCGAGCACACCGTCGAGGTCATCCACTCGGTCGACAATTCCCCCGCGCGTGTGACCATGACCTCGCCTACCGCCGGCGTGTTCGCCGGCGCGGGCGTCCGCACGGAACGCCGCGATTTCCGGGGCGTGCGCGACCAGGACTTGTTCAGCCTCTCCGGCGGTTTCAAAAAGACGCTCGGCGACTTTGTGCTCGAGCCGATGGTGAGTTACTCGGCGGCGAAGGAGGTCCGTGATTTCGATCGCATCCTGGCCTTCCGCAATGCCAACGGCGGCACCGGCCCGATCACCTTCGACATCAGCAACCTGGTTTTCCCGCGCTGGGAGGTCGATCCGGCGATCGACATTCCGTCGAAATACACGCTTCGCCGCACCCGGGATGACGATGGCTTGGTGGATGAAAAGACCCTCACCGCCAAGGTCGACCTCCGGTGGAATTCAGACAAGATTCTGGGTCGCCCCGGCTTCTTGAAGACCGGCTTCAAGTATCTCCAGCGCGAGCGAACGACGGATTTGGAATCGCGGCGCCTCGTGCCGGTCGGGAACTGGAACCTCTCCGCCATCGGCGTGCTGCCGCCCGTGCGGGTTTACGACGGCCGATACGACAGCGGCTTTCTCCTCAATCACTTTCCGACCTGGGCCTACCTCGAATCGAACCCGGCGCTGACCGTGGTCGATCCCGTGGACTCCGCCGCCAATTCGATCGAGGACGACTACATGATCGACGAGTACATCTATGCGGCCTACGCGATGGCCAACCTCAAGATCAACCAGCTGACGCTCCTCGGGGGCATGCGTTATGAGAAGACCGACGCGACGATTCGCGCCGTGGAAGCCCGGTTTGCGGGGTCGGCCTTGCTCGGAAGGTTCCCGACCTCGGGCACCACCAGCTACGACAAGTTTTTCCCCAATCTGCAGGCCATCTACCGTTTCACGAATCGGCTCCTCCTGCGCGGTGCGTTCACCCAGACGCTGGGCCGTCCGGCTTACGAGGATGCCCGCCCGCTTGCCAACTTCCGCTACGATCCCCTCGGCGCTGCGGCGCTCACTCCCGCCTTCCCCTTCAGCGGCACGCTCAACGTCGGCAATCCGAAACTGGGACCGTACCAGGCGAAAAACTACGATTTGTCGCTCGAGTGGTATGCCAAGGGCGGGGGCGTAATTTCGGTGGCGGCCTTCCGCAAGGAAGTGACTGATCCGATCTACACCTTTTCCGAGGTGCGGGAGAACCTCGTCCACAGCGGCATCTCGCTCCAGACCCTGGCGGTCACCTCGGTGCGCAACGCCAAGAGCGGCCGGATTTCCGGTCTGGAATTCAACCTCTACCAGCCGTTCCGCTTCCTGCCCGCGCCCTTCAATGGGCTCGGCTTCGACGGCAACCTGACGTTCATCACTTCCAGCGTCTCGATTCCCACCCGGCCGGGTGAGGACATCCCGTTCTTCCGCCAGCCCGGCAAAATCGCCAACGCCACGCTGTTTTATGAGCAAGGGCGTTTCTCGGGCCGCATCGCCTGGATCTATGCGGACGGCCAGATTCGCACGCTGGGGACGAACCCGCTCGCTGACCGCTATCTCAAGGCCCGCGAGCAGTACGACGTGCAGTGCCGGTTTCGCATCAACAGCCGGTACTCGATCACGGCGGCCGTGCGCAACCTCACCCGCGAACCCGAGCAATTGGTCTTTGGCGTCAAAAACCTGCTGCAGAGCAGCCGGCTGCTCGACCAGGACTACAAGCTTGGGGTCAGCTTCAACTACTGAGTCCGAGCGTCACGCGCGATCGGCATTTGTCATCTGATGAATGACAAGCCAGAGGAGATGGCCGTCGCCTGAAGGAAAGGTGGGGTGCACCGGGTTATCGTTCTTCGCTGGCGGGGGAACGCGCGCGGAGGGCCGCCGCGGCCTCATCGTAGATGCGCAGGATGCCGTCGCGTTCGGCGGCGCTGGCAAACGCTCCGCGCGTGAGCACCGTTTGGCGGGCCGCGCGAACCTGCGCGTGCAACTGTCCGACGGAGGCCGCGTCGAATACCGGACGGCCGGCCACCGCGACGTACACCGGACTGGTATGGGCAAAAATCGCCTTGCCGAGGATGTTCGTGCCCGGCCCGCTGTAGCGGGAGCGGATGTCGTAGCGCAGGGTCGGTGAGATGCGCAGCGCCAGCCAGCCCGACTCGCGCACGTCCACGGCGGCGTCGATCTCCGCTTCAAAATGTCCGGCGACCGGCCGGCTGGCCGCCTCCCGCACGATCCGGCCGTTGACCACGAGTTGCACCCGGACAAAATCCGACCGGCCGACGGCGCGTCCGCGGACTTGCAGCCGGCCGGGCTCCCCGAGCCGGACCGTGTCGCCCGGAGCGGAGTCGCCGACGGTGAATTCGAGCAAGGGCTCGTTGGTGATGAAGGTGCGGCCCTCGGCCAGCTTTTGCAGGAAAATCTTGCTCGAAAATGCGGCGGGCGAATCGACGTAGACCCGGGAAAAATCGGTGACGCCCCAATCGGTTCCGGTGGAGAAAGGAACCCTGAATCCGGCGTTCAGATACGGGTAGTACACGTTGTCGAACACGCCCTCGTTGCCGCCATCGTAAATATTCTGCGCGTGAATGAGCCCGGCCACCCAATTGGGGATATCCTCGAGACCCTGGGTTCCGTGGCACCAGATGACACCGGCACCTTGTTGCCGCGCGTCGATCATCCCCGTGCGCAGGGGGACGCCGTCGGTTGCGCCGCGGTCCTCGGAAAGTCCGGGGCCGAGGCTCGCCGGCATGGTCCGCCGCGCGAGATCCAGCAGCAGCACATGGCCGTAGGACATCGCGACGTCCGGACCGGCGACTGAGGGCGTGCCATCGGTCTGGACGCGGGTTCCGCCATGGCGGTGCTCCACGCCGTTGGCAAACCGGGTCGGTCCCCGGGAAAAGCCCGCCAGGTCGGCATCCGTGTACTCGTTCGAGACATACGGAGTGTCGGGTCGGGTCAGATAGGAGACGTAAACCAGATCGAGACCGTCGGAGCCGCCGACGACCTGCAGGTAATTATCGGCGTCCCGCCGGTGGCCCAGCGGGACGCCCATCTTCTCGTGGGCGTCGAGGATCAGATGGAGGTGGGTGTTGGTGCTGCGGAGCCGGCGGCCCTCCGGCCGATAAAAGCGGTGCAATGGTAGCGCGAGTTCGTGGCGCAGGGCGTCGGTGAAATCGACGACCGCGCGGGCGATGGTCGTGTCGACCCCGTGCACCGCCTCCACCTGGAATTTTCCCCGCGGCAACCGCAGTTCGCAGGCCTGGGGCGCCGAGTACCAGCCGCCGGGCCGCTCAAAGAGTCCGTCGAGCGCCAGCGGCCCGCCGGCCCGCTCCAGCGGCGTGATGCGAACCAAACCATGGCGGGGTTCGCGGGTTTCCGCGTCCTGCAATCGCAGGCGCAGCGTGCCGGGCCGCTCCACCACCCCCGATGCCACCGTCACCGGGCGGGAAAGCCCCGCCTGCGCCAGACGGTCGCCCGCGGCTGGCCGGGTGTGGTCGTGCGCGGTGACGCTTCCCCCGGACAGCAAAAGGAGGAGCGGAACGAGGGGGTGCTTGCGCGGTAGCTGGGTCATGGATGAAGTCACACTGCGCGTCGGGGCGGCGGCGGATGAGGGGGTGGCGGTCGCGCGTAGTTATCCCGGCCGACCCGCTCGCTGTCAACCGACGGCCCATCGGAAGGCAGCCCAACGGCAGGCCCCGACCCCGCCCGCACTCGCCACCACCACCAAAACGTGTCAGCTGTTTTCCGCCCCCGCGCTTTCCATGCCAATTTTCACCCGCCCCCGACCGCGCCTGGTTTCGATCGCCATCCTTTTTGCGCTTCTTCTGGCCCGCGTCCCCGGGGCCTCCGTCGCAACTGGTTCGATCTCCGGGCGTATCATCAATCCGGTGACTGGCGACTACGTGCGTCACGCCGAGGTGTCGTTGCGCGGCTCCACGGTGGTGGCGGTCTCGGCCGAAGATGGTTCCTATCGGGTCACCGGCGTGCCGGCGGGGGAGGCGGTCGTCACCGTCAATTATACCGGTGCGTCGCCTGTCGCGGTCACCGTGGCCGTCCGCGCCGGCGCGGAGAGCCGGCGCGACATCGAGCTCTTCAGTTCCGGGGCCGGCGATGGCCCGCCCGGCGGGGCGAAGGCCGGCGTCCTGCGGTTGGAGGCCTACACAGTGTCGAGCGAGCGCGAGGGCAACGCCAAGGCGATCATGGAACAGCGCCAGTCGATGAACATCACCAACACCGTCGCGTCGGACGTGTTTGGCGACGTCGCCGAGGGCAACGCCGCCGAGTTCCTCAAGAACATCCCGGGCGTCGACCTCTTCCTCGTGCAGGGGGAAATCGTCAATGTGCGGCTGCGGGGCCTGGGGGCCGAATATAATTCCGTCACGATCGACGGCGTGCGTCTGGCCAGCGCCGACGCCAACAAGGGTGTGGCGGGCGACGCGCGGGCGTTCAGCTTCGAACAGGTCTCGCTCAACAGCATGGATTCCATCGAGGTGTCGAAGACGATTAGCGCCGACGTGGATGCCAATGCGCCCGCCGGCACGATCAATCTGAAGACCAAACGGGCGTTCTCTCGCCAGGGCCGGCGGTTCGCCTGGCAGGCCAACACGACGATTTTCCCCGGCGCTTTCCAGTTGGGCAAAGCGTACGGCCCCGACGACGCCCGCCATCGACACATCCGGCCCGGCGGCATCGTCGAATATTCCGATGTCTTTCTCGACCGGCGGCTCGGCGTAATCCTCAACATCAGCGAGTCCAACCTGTATTCGGAGAACGCGCGCACCAACGTCACCTACAACTACACGACGACGGCGACGGACGCCCGGCCGGTCGTGCCGACGGCGATCGGGCTCTACCAGTCGCCCCGCCTAAACCGTCGCTCCACGGTCACGTTCACCGGCGACTTCAAGGCGACCCCCGATCTGGTGCTCTCGCTCGGCCTCATCTACAACGCAGCGCAGCTCTACAATACCCAGCGCACGTTCACGTTTACCGCGACCAATCGCGCCGCCGTGATCGGCGCCAATCCGTTGGCGGACTTCAACGCGACGGGAACCGTCACCACCAATCCCTCGACGGTGGGAAAACCGGGCGAGGCCTATACGGTGCTGCCCCGTTTCGAATACAAACGCGGCAGCCTGACCATCGAGGGAAAGCTGGTCGGCTCCATCTCCACGAGCTGGTACAATCCGCTCGCGTGGAAAGGGGCGGCCCGCAGCGCCGGCAGTCCGCAACTCGCCGGGGTCGGCGTGAAGGCGGCGCACCTCTCGGACCTCGGCGGCGACTGGCAGCTGGCACAAACCTCGGGACCAGATCTCGGCCTGGGGACCGGATACACTAACCGCGAGTTGCAGATCAACGACGGCCGTTTCGGCCGGACGAAGGTTGCCGGGGTGGATCTGTCGGCGACCTGGAAGACGGGCCGCTTCGTGCCGATCGTCTGGAAGACAGGCGTGAAGCGTCAGCGCGAAACTCGCGACTTCCTGGACCAGTCGAATGCGCGTTTCTATATGTATACGGGGCCGGGCGCGGGCACCGGGGTCTGGGCCGCCTACGCCTCGCCGTATGAGTTCGAAGGCAGTGCGACGAACTCCAGTCTGACCTCCTCCTCCGGGAAGGGCATCTTCATCCCGAGCCTCCTCGCCATCGGCCGGCTCTTTCAGGAGCATCCGGATTACTTTACCGATCGCATCACCAACGGGACCACCGCGGGATCCCGCTACCAAAGCGCCTTCGTCGCCAACAAGCGCCACTACGAGGAAGCGATCACCGCGGGCTTCCTGATGGGCACGGTGAATTTCGGCCGGGCGACCGTCCGCGGCGGCCTGCGCGGCGAACAGACCGAGACCGATGCCTTGGAATTCGATCCGCGCACGCCCGCGGAGGTGCGTGCCGCCGGCTATGCCGTGACGGCCAGCACGGGCGTCGCCGCGACAATCCCCGGAGTCCAGTATCAATATTTTTCCCAACCGCGCGTCCATCGCCGGGGTGGTTACGAAAATCTCTTTCCGAGCGCGTCATTCAAATACCGTTTTTCGCGCAACCTCGATTTTCAACTCGGCTACAGCAAGACCATCCGCCGCCCGTCATTCCGGGATGTGGCGGGGGTCTGGTCGATCGACGACTCGAGTTTGACGGTCACGGCGCCGAACCCGAACCTCAAGCCGGAGCGCTCCGACAATCTGGCCATGCGTCTGGCGTATTACTTCGAGCCGGTGGGTATCTTTGGCGTCAATTTTTTCCAGAACCGCGTCAAGGGCCTGTTTCGGAGCAACCAACTCACGGCGCAGGAATTTGGGAACAGCGATGCGGAATTTGCCTCGTACTCTTTCATCACGACGGTCCCGAGCGATAGCCGGGTCCAGCTGCGCGGCATGGAGCTCGACTACAGCCAGAGCCTGTCGTTTCTGCCGAAACCGTTCAAAGGGCTCAACGTCCGCGCGAGCTACACGCGCAACTACGCCGAGATCGTGAATCCGAACATGAGCCCGCACGGCGCGAATGCGGGCCTGAGTTATGCGTTCAAGCGCTTCAGTCTCTACACCAGTGCCAACTGGCGGGACAACGTGCCGCTCAATGTGGCCGGCACGTCGTACAACCGGCACCGGTTGCCGATCGACGTCGGCGGGGGTTTCAAGTTTTCCCCGCGCTTCGAGTTTTTCTTCACGGGCCGCAACCTCGCGAGCGAACCGGTGATCACCTTGCAAAAGCAGGGCATCGCGCCCGCCGTCCCCACCACGTACGAAGTGACCGGAGCCGTCTGGACCTTCGGCATCAAAGGGGCATTTTAGCCCGAAGACTTCCTAACGCGGCAGCCGAAGGATCTCGGAAATCGTGAAATCTGGCATCGGGCATCTAAAATCTCGGAATTTCAAACCGACGGGTTTCGAAACGACAAAGCCGATCGATTTTCTTGCCGGTTCGAGACAGATTTGGATGGGGTCAGCTTGAAAACTCACCCGTTGACAGCCAGAGGCGGGAGGTCTGTCTGCTCGTAACTTGATCGCCACGACCGTCGTCCGACTACCCGCGAGTGCACCGTCAAAATCGGATTCGTTGTTGAATCGCTGGCGGGTTCATTCCCCGTGGTTTGCCACGTTCCTTCCTGCGATTCCACGAGCCCGCCCGCGTAGCGGTCGCTTGGCCATGATGCCCCGAGGCCCTGGTCGCCTGTGGTGGGCCCTTCGGCGGGAAACCTGCCTCGGGGTGGCCAAGCGAAGGGCGAGTGTTCACTTTCCTCTCCCCATGAAAACCAAGATAATGCTCCTCACTGCGCGTGTCGCCCTTGCCTGCCTGCTCGCCGAGGTTGTCGTCGTGCTGCCGACGACCGCAGCGGAAACCTCGCCGACCGCTGTTGAGATCGCCTCCTTGCGGAGCCTCGGTTCCGTCGAAATTTCCTCGGATGGGCGATTGATCGCCTACACGGTCACGACCCCAAAGTTCGACCCTGACGCCAAACCGAAAGACGACGACGACGGCTCCGGCGGGTGGTCGAATTCGACGCAGCTCTTCCTCCTCGCCGTAGCGGGAGGCCGCCCGCTCCCGATGACGGCGAAAGGGGCGGATGTGTCGTCGCCGGCGTTCACGCCCGACGGTCGGTCGCTCGCCTTCCTCCGCAAGGTGTCCGGCAAATTGAAGCTCCATCTCATCCTTGTTGACGGTGGCGAAGCGGCCGCGATCGACACCGGAAAGCTCGACCCGACCGCTTTCGCATTCTCGCCCGACGGGTCGAAGATCGCCCTCCTCGCCGAGCGCCCCCGCTCCGAGGAGCGCAAACGGGAGACGTTCCAGCGCGGCGGAGCGAGGCCTTGGGGCCGAGACTGGGAGCCCTCGCGGCTCTGGATCGTGCCGGCCTCGGGCGGAGATCCCGTCGAGGCGTACGCCGGCCCCGAACATGTCGTCGCCTTTCTCTGGTCTCCGGACGGCAAACGCTTTTCGCTGGTGCTGGCACCTTCGTCGGATCCGTACGAATCTGGGAATTGCGCGTGGATCGCGATCTCCCCCACGGACGGCTCCGCGCCGGCACGACAAGTGTCGAGTGAGCCGGCGAATCTCGGCGAGGTCGCCTTCTCGCCCGATGGTCGGTTCCTCGCGTGGGAGCAGGGCGTCGGGACCTTGTCGCTGCTCAATCACCTGGTCGTCGTTGAGGTCGATGGTCCCGGTCGCTGGAATGCGGCGGCGAGACTCGACCCGACGCTAGCCGGATTCGTCTGGCGCGGCGACTCACGGTCGCTCACGGCCCACGTCGCCGAGAAAACGAGGTCACGGTTCGTCGAGCTGGGCCTCGATGGTTCGCGCGTCCGCGACATCCCGTTCGCCGGCCCTGCGGGCGAACCCGCCCGCATCGTAAACGGCGCGGTGCGGAGCGACCGGTCGGGAAACGTGCTCGTTTTCCCTTCTTCCACGTATGTGCAGCCGAGGAATCCCACCGTCTTCGACCTCGCAACGAGCACGGTTCGCGTGCCGGAGAACTTGAATCCCGCGGCAGCCGCGTGGCCTCGCGGACGGCTCGAGGTCGTCTCATGGAAGAGCCCTGAGGGGCCGACGATCGAAGGAGTGATGCTCACGAGCCCCGCGGCGAAGCCGGGTGCGCCGCCACCGCTGATGGTGATGCCGCACGGTGGGCCGGACGGGGTCACGACCGAAGCCTTCTCGTGGTGGGCGACCTACTTTGCGGCTCGTGGGTACTCGGTCTTCCGTCCAAATTACCGCGGCGGAATCGGGTACGGCATCGAGTTCTACGCGGCGAATCGAGGGCGGCTCGGCCCGATCGAATTCATGGACATCGAAAGCGGGGTGGACGCGTTGGTGGCGCGGGGCCTCGCCGATCCGCGGCGGCTGTTCTACGGAGGATGGTCCTGGGGTGGCTACCTCACCACGTGGACAATCGGGCACACGGCGCGTTATCGCGCAGCGGTGGCGGGGGCCGCGGTCGTCGACACCGCTCACCAGTACGTGACCTCCGACGTTAACCACGGGGTGGCGGCGGCGTGGGAGTTCAAAGGAAATCCGTGGAAGCAACTCGAGCACTTTGACCGGTCAAACCCGATGCGCTCGCTGGGGAGCGTGACGACGCCAACCCTTGTGATCCACGGTGAAGCCGATATCCGCGTGCCGTTTGCCAACGGGCAGATTCTTTGGCGGGCGCTGGTCGATCAGGGGGTGGAGACGGAGTTTTGGGCGTATCCGCGCGAGCCCCACGGGTTCAAGGAGAAGGCGCACGTGGTGCACTTCCTCGAGCGCTGGGCGGAGTGGTACCGCCGCCACGATCTCACGCTGAGTGGTGGCAGCCCCAATTCTCCGCCTGCGCCGGGGCGATGAGTTCACGCGGCTTTCAAGACGCCCGCCGTCTCCCAGAATCCGCTGATGCACCACCACGGATGACGGAGGGCTGACCCCGTCCGATCCCCTCCCGATTGTCGGTGCAACCGATTGGCCACCGACGTCGTTCGATTTCGGAGGGCTGCGTCCGGGACCCTGAGCCGGTCGAATGCGCTTTGTCGCAGCCGAGCATGAATCCAAACGCAACGGCGCCGACAAAGCGGCGCCCTCCGAAACTCGACCCGCCACCGCCAATTCCGAGCCGCCGCTCGAACGGGAGAAAGCGCCCACGGATACAAGCAGCAGGAGGCGGCGGTGCTGGAGGCGCTGAACATGACGCCGCCGCCACCGGTGAAGAAGGACGGCCGCGTGCTGGTCTCGCGGCTGGAAAACCACACCGGCGATGCCGGGCTTGAAATAGCCGGACAACTGCTGACCGATCACGTGCGCCGGCGGTCGCCGGAATTGGAGTGGGTCAAGGAGGTCGCGGCCTTGCGGGACCCGGGCCGGCTCGCGCCAGAGGCCACCGCGGGGGAGATGCGCGCCCTCGCGAAAAAATTGGGCGGCGACGCGCTGGTGACCGGCTACGACTACAAAGAGGGCGGGCGCGTGGTGTTAAACGTTCGAGTGTTCGATCTAAAACGGGAACGCATTTTCGCGGAACTCACCCCGATCACCGGCGAAACCACGGCGCTGACGGCGACGATTGAGGAGACGGCAGAGCGACTGGTGGGCGTCACCGCCTCCGTGCCGCGGGTGCGGCAGGGCAAGGAGGATGTCAGCAAGTTCGTCAATTTTCCCGTGCCGCGGCGCTTCGACGCGGTTCAAATCCTCAGTCGCGGGCCGGAGGATGATCTCTCCCGTTATCGCCGATCCTACGAACGCGACCCGAAGGGCCCCCTGAGTTCGCTGGTGCTGCTGGCGTGGCTGCAAGCGGGGCAGCAACGTTATGTCGCGATACGTCGCGGCGACATCGCCGAGTCGACGCGAATGCTCGACGCCTACGACAGCGTGAGGGACAAAGGCAATTCGTCGTTCAAGCTGTCTGGCTCGGTGCTGGCCGCGCTACGACAAAGCGGTCCTCCTCTCCTACACATCGCAAGACGCGGAGGCCGCTCGGCGCATTTGCGACACGCTGGCGGGCTCGAACACGGCGACGAGTGGGACGCCAAGATCCGCCGCCAGATCGAAGAGTGCGTGCTCTTCATCCCCGTGGTCTCCGCGCACACGCAGGCGCGGCACGAGCCTATCGGACGGGGTCACGGTGATCGATGTTCGCACCGGTGAGCGCCGCGGGGAGGTCACCGCCGGTGGGGTCAAACGTGCCCTCGTTGGGCCGGCCCCAGCGAGATGCCCTTCCGCCTCGAAACCTCGCGAAACGAAAACTTGCGGTTTTCCCTGGAATGGATTCCCTTTGGTTGTCTGAATTCTCCGGATCTGCGTCGCAGTCGTCACCGGCTCAACATGCGCCCCTCGCTTCCTTCCTTTCTCGCGCTAATCGCCATCGTCACGTTGACGCTCCTGAGCACGGGTTGCGTCAACCTTTCCCGGCGCGCGTCCAGCAATCGCGTGGCGGTTGCGCTCACCGTCAACGGCAACGATCAACCCAACGCCGAGCAATGGGCCAATGTCATCGCGGCACTCACGCCGGAACTGACCGCCCAAGGACTGGTGCTGGTGAAGAATCTCGCCGAGGCGGATCGGATTCTGCGGATCGACTTCACCCCAAATTTGGTGGCTCCGAATTCCGCCGGTCACGTCGTCTTTCTTGGCTGGCGCATCAATCCGCTCCGCACCCTCACCTTCGCCGCGAACCCTCGCATGAGTCTCGCCTCGGTGAACTATTCGTCAGGTTTGTCCGCGTACCACAACTCTCCCTATGGCTATGACCGTTTTGCGGATTACAATTATTCGTACGGTCACGGCGGCGGCGTCCCCAGCCCCACCAACCCCACTCCTCCTCCGCCCGACATAGCCGCTCCTCCGGGAAGGCATCGCGGGGACCATCCTCCCGGAACCCCGCCTCCGGAAAGACATGGTCCCGGCCGCTACGTCGGCGTGGATCCCCATCCCCACCCGAACCCAGGTAACCGTCATCGTCCTGATCACCCGCCACGGGCTGCTTCGTCGGACGGTTCCTCCTCCTATTCTTCGTCAACCGGTTCCTCATCGTACTCCTCCTCGTCCTCTTCCAGTTACTCCAGTTCCGCTGGCAGCTCAAGTGTCAGCGGCAATTCAGGCTCCTCCGGCAGCACCGCGTCGGGTTCGTCCGGGACGTACGAGTCGAGGACGATGGACAGATTGAAGTGACAGGTACCGGGGGCACATTCAGTCGATGTGCGTTTTGCCTCTGAAAACGAAACCACTGAATGGTGGAACCCGATGTCCTCATCGGGTTTTGAGCCGTACGCTCTCAAATCAGCCCGTTGGGGACAACGGGCTCCACCGCTCACTGAATCGTTGGCTAAGCGAAACAGGGCAGGGCGCTGTGCACCTCTATATCTGAGTTTGTTTTTTTGCCGCGCGCATTTTTTCGTCACAGAGGTCACGGAGAAAATGCCAGAGGGCACAGAGGAATGCCTTTCTCCGTGACCTCTGAATTGGCCTCAGTGTTCTCTGTGTCTCGTCCGTTGGTTTTGTTTGGTTGCGGCTGCGCCGCCTTGGGATCAAACGCGGGCCGACTTTGGCTCCCAAGTCATGACCCGTCTTGCACGGGATTTCGGTGCCGACCGGACGCCGCTGGATCAATACGCTCTCCTCGCGCGCATTTTTTCTGCATCCGCGCTTGCAGCGTGAAAACCCCGGCCCGATAACCCGCGCTCTTTTCGTCGCCCGCATGCCCGCCAAGTCCTCCTCCCTTCGGTCTCCCCGCACTGCCGCCACCGCGGGGTCGGATGCGTCCGGAGCCCCGGGCCCCGCCCCCCGCGACACCGCCCAGGCCCGCCTCGAGGAAGACCACCACCAACTCGCCCGCTGGCGCGAGGAGCTCGAGGCCCGCCTCGAGGAACGTCTCGCCCGCCAGGCCCGCCACCGCGACCAACTTGACGATGCCCTCGATCACCTCGAAGGCGTCCGCAAAACCATTCGCGACCGCACCGCCGACCTGCTGGCACCCGCCGCCGTGGCCGCGCCTGCCGTCACCGCGCCCGTTCCTGCGCCGGCTCAGGTCCCTCCGCCCGTCGCCACTGAGTCTTCTCCGGAGTCTTTCTCGTCCTCCGATCTCGCGACCTACCAGCGCCCCTCGCTCGACCTCCTCCGCCCCGCCTCCGACGCCGAAAAGAATTTCAGCAGCCCCGAGGAACTCGCGACCAACAAGCGCATCCTTCAAGACTCCCTCGACAGCTTCACCATCGACGCCTTTGTGCACGACGCGACCGTCGGCCCGCGCGTCACCCAGTTCCGTGTCAAACCCGGCTTCGGCGTCCGCGTCGAATCCATCGTCGCCCTCGAAAAGAATCTCGCCCTCTCCCTTTCCGCCAATGCCGTCCGCATTCAGGCTCCCATCCCCGGTGAGAGTTACGTTGGCGTTGAGATTCCCAACCGCAACTCGGCCCCGCTGGCCCTCCGCGCCTCCTTCGAGTCCGAGGCCTGGCGCAACTCCACCGGCGAACTCCCCCTCATCCTCGGCGTCGATATTGCCGGCCGCCACGTCATCCTCGATCTCGCCCGCGCCCCCCACGCCCTCATCGCCGGCGCCACCGGATCCGGCAAATCCGTCTGCATCAGCAATCTCATCCTCTCGCTGATCTACCGTTTCCGCCCCGACGAACTCGAACTCGTTCTCATCGATCCAAAGATCGTCGAGTTTGCCATCTACCGCGACCTCCCGCACCTCATCCACCCCGTCGTCACCGAGCCCAAGCAGGCCGTCCAGGCCCTCAAGTGGCTCGTTCGCGAGATGGAGCGCCGCTACTCCGTCCTCGCCGAGAAATCCGTCCGCAACCTCGCCGGCTACAACGCCAGGGCCCTCGCCGAGGGCTTCCCAAAGCTTCCCTACATCGTCCTCGTCATCGACGAACTCGCCGACCTCATGATGACCGCCGCCGCCGACGTCGAGACGCCCATCGCGCGCCTCGCCCAGATGTCCCGCGCCGTCGGCATCCACACCGTCCTCGCGACGCAGCGACCGTCCGTCAACGTCATCACCGGCATCATCAAAGCCAATTATCCCACCCGCATCGCGTTTCAAGTCGCCTCGCAAATCGACTCCCGCACCGTCCTCGACGGCAAGGGCGCCGAATCCCTCCAAGGCCGCGGCGACATGCTCTACAGCCCGCCCGGCCTCGGCCGCCTCCAACGCCTGCAGGCTCCTTTTGTCGACGACGCCGAAATCGAAAAAATCGTTGGCACCCTCAAGGCCCAGCTCCAGCCCCGCTATCGGGTCGAGCTCCGTCCCGAAGACATCCCCGGCGCCGCCAGCGGCGACCCCACCTTGCACGCCGGCGCCGACCCCCTGATCAAAGAAGCCCTCGAAGCCATCTCCGCGAACGGCCGCGCCAGCACGAGCTACCTTCAACGCCGCCTGAAAATCGGCTACAACCGCGCCGCGTCCCTCATGGAGGAGATGGAGCAGCGCCGCTACATCGGCCCCCAGGTCGGCAACAACCCGCGCGAAATCTTCGTCCAGCCCGGCGACCTCAAACTCCCCTGAGAAAATTGGCCGACGCCCCTCTCACCTCCTCCGACATCCTCGAACGCATCCGTCGTGACGGCGTGCGCAAGACCGCGATCGCCCTCCGCAAGCCCCCCGTCTCCTCGCGCGTCCTGCAGGAACTCGCGGATCGCGTCGAACCCTGGGCCGCCCAACAATTCGTCGCCGCCTATCCGCTCTCCCCGAGCCACCTCCTCGAAGCGCTGGCGCAAACCGCGCAGGACCCCGAGGTCTTCCCTTTGCTCGCGACCAACCCGCGGACCCCCCCGCACCTCCTCTCGGCGTTCGCCGCCCACGAGAATCCCGAGGTCCGCGTCCACGTCGCCACGCACCCGCAACTCGCCGCCCGCGAGCTCCTCAACCTGGCGCAGGACCCCGCCCCCGCCGTCCGCCGCGCCGTCGCGTCCAATCCTTCGCTCCGTCTCACCCACCACGCCGCGCTCACGATCGACGCGAACCCCGGCGTCCGCCTCCGCCTCGCCGCGCAAGCCGCGCTCCCCGCCCAAGTCGCCCTCGTCCTCGCCGCCGACACCAGCACCGTCGTTCGCACGCACACGATTGCCGCGACCACGGCCGAAGACGAACTCCTCCTCGGCTGGGCCGCCAGCGATGAGGAAGAAGTTCAACTCGCCCTCGCCACGCGCAAAAACCTCCCCGCCCCGGCGAGCGCCCTGCTCCTCCTCTCACCCTCCGACTCCGTTCGCCGGGTCGCCCGCGAACTCGTCGACCCCGACCCGGTCGCGCTCCTCCACTTCGTCACCCACGGCGGGCCCGACGAGCGCGCCTGGGTCGCCGCCCGCCCCAAGCTTGCTTCGCCCCTCCAGCGGTTGCTCGCGCAGGACGAGACGCCCGCCGTCCGTCTCGCCATCGCCGCCAACGCGGCCCTCATCCCCGACATCGCCGACTACTTTGTCGCCCTCGCCGAGGAAGCCGTGTGCGTCGCCCTCGCGACCAACCCCGCGATTTCCTCCGACCACGTCCAATCGCTCGCCGCCACACGCCTCCCGGCCGTGCTCACCGCTCTCGCTTATCGCGAGGATCTCTACGACGAACTGATCCCTTTTCTCCTCGAACACAGCCTCGAGTTTCTCCGCCACTGGGCCATCCAGCAAAAACCCGCCACGCTCGCCGACCCCGCCCTCGCGCGCCGTCTCCTCGCCGATCCGCTCCCCTCCATCCGCGCTCTCGCCGTCGCCAGCCACCCGTGGCGCCGCGCGGATCTCTACGACTACGCGCGCGACCTGGCCCCCGCCGTCCGCCTCGCCGCCCTGCGCCACGCGAACGCATCCGACGAACTCATCACCGGCCTCTTTTCCGACCCGGACCCCGAAATTGCCGCCGCCGCCGCCGACCTCCGCGCCACCCGCGAAATCCCCGCCCACACCACCGCCTCGACCCGCGCCGCGTCCGCCGCGGAACGCCCGGCTCCCGGCGCCAAATCCTCCGCGCTGCCTCCCCGCCCAACTTCCCAGCTCTCCGCCCCGCCGCGCACCCCGCGCGCCGAGCCTCCCACACCCAAACTTTTCAACCAACTCAAACGCCTCCTCTGGCAATAGCACCTCCCTCCCATGGCAAAAAAAACCACGTCCCTGACTTTTCGCGACATCGTCCTCGGCGCCGAAGCCGCCGTGATCCGCGCGGCCCTCGACGCCCGCATCAAGATCGACGCGCTCATCCTCGAGCGTCAGGCCGCCTACGAAAAAATCGCCGCCCTCGAGACGCAGGTCGCCACCGTCGTCGGCGAAGCCGGCGTCTATCCCTTCCCGGCACCCCCGCTTCCCGTCGCCGGCTTCGACGCCCGGCCCGTCAAGAAATCCGCCCCCGGCGCCCCGGCCGCCGATTCTGACGACGAAGAGTCCGAGCCCGACGAGACGTCCGCCAAATCCTAACGCCCGTCTTTTCCGTCCCCCTTCCCGCCGTGTCTTCCGTGGGTTCCCCTCCGCGACTTCGGGCCTCCGACCAGCGGTGTGTTCGCGTGTATCGCGAGTCCTCCGCTGCGTTCCGTCCGACGGATCGTTCGCGGATTTCGGAGTGACCCGTTCCGAGCCTGATGCGCCCTGATCAACAGATCCAAATCAACACCCTCCTCCTCCAGCGGGAGGAGCTGTTTGTGCGCATCCACGATTTGGAAAAAACTGCCGCCGCAATCCTCGGCGAGCCGTACCCCTTTACGCGGCCTCCGCTCCCTTCCGACGTCCGCACGAAGCGAAAATCCCCCGTGTTGCCGCGGGCAGCTTCCGGTCTCAGCGGCGCCGGCGGCGCCCGCGAATCTCTCCGTCGCCTCGAAGGTCTCGAGATCGCCTACCGCATTACGTACCGCCGCTTCGGCCAGGTCGGGCAGGAAGAGCACGACGCCCTCGAGGCTCTCCATACCCTCCTCGCGAGCCAGGGTGCACAGCTCACCGTCACCCGCGTCGAAACCATCGACCTCGGCGGTCGCACCAAGGCGGTCTTGATCGGCGATTCCGCCGACGGCCGACCATCACTCCCGCGCCCCTAACCTTACGGTGTTATGTCACAGTCTAAAAGATGTCGGGTGCTTGTGGAACATGTAACGTAATACGTTACATTCGGGTTTCGGGTTTTTCACGCGGATCGTGACGAAGTAATACCAACCCGGAAATTTCCCGACGCGAATACCGTATCCGAAGGACTCGAGCCGCTGGTCACAGAGGTTACTGTGGCCGCAGGAGGTCACGGGAAATACCACCGAAGATGAACGCCCGTTTTTCCGCTCGGTGGCCTCTCTTTTCACCTTCAGAAAACGTGTTCCGGGCGAAGCGCTAGTTTGAGAATCGGGCATCGGTCCACCGCAACCCGAAATTGGAAAACTCGTTCTCGTAGCGCGACCAATAACTTTCGTGACGTGTAGCTGCGAGCGCCAGCGAGTGGACCACCGGCGCGCTCCACTCGCTGGCGCTCGCCGCTACTTGTCACGCTACTTTGCGGTCGGCACACTCGTCTTCCAGTGCCAGATTGAAAATGCCCGATGCCCGGTTGCAAGGTCTCCGAAGATCTTCGGTTGCGGTTGCCGCGTTGGGAGATCTTCGGGCTAACCACTTCTCCCTGACCACTGACTGCTGGTTGCCGACTACCGCCCACGGCTCACCGATTACGGCCCCTCCCCCTGTCCGGCATGCTTCGGGGCAGATTTTCCTCCGTGTTTATTGGATCGTTTACCGCCCTTTTTTGGACTGAACTCTGGCCATGCCCCGCCGCCTCGCTCTCCTCCTCGCCCTCGCCACCTCCACCGTGGCGCTCGCCGCGTCCGATCTTCCCCTCGCACCTCGCGCGGAGGGCTATCGCGGCATCTGGTTCACGCTCGGCCAGAAATCCGAATACGGCGATAAATACTCCGGCGGCCTCGGCACCTACACGGCCAACCACAACCCGCTCGCCGTCTACGCCCCCGCGGTGGACAAGACGTTCTTCGTCTACGGCGGCTCGCCCGATGGCACGCGCGCCCTGCTCTGCCTCATCGGCAGCTTCGAGCACAAGACGGGCCGCGTCACGCGTCCGGTCGTCGTCCACGACAAGCGGCCGGTCAACGATCCGCACGACAACCCGAGCCTGAATATCGATCCGCAGGGCCACCTCTGGGTGTTCGTCAGCGGGCGCGCCAACGCGCGCCCGGGTTTCATCTACCGCAGCGTCGCGCCGTACGACCTCTCGCGGTTCGAGCGCGTCGGGCAGCGCACGATCACGTATCCGCAACCCTGGTATGTCGCGGGCCGGGGCTTTCTGCACCTCTTCACGCAGTACACCAAGGGCCGCGAACTCTACTGGGAAACCAGCGCCGACGGTCGCACCTGGAGCGCCCCGCGGAAACTCGCGGGCCTCGGCGGACATTACCAGACGAGCGGCGCGCGCGACGGCAAGGTGGCGTCGTTCTTCAACTACCACCCGGGCGGCAACGTCGACAAACGCACCAACCTCTATTACGCGCAGACGATCGATTTCGGCGCGACGTGGACCACGGCCGACGGCACGCCGCTCACGCTGCCGTTGTCCGACATCAAGAACCCCGCGCTCGTGGTGGATTACGCGGCGCAGGGCCGGCTCCTGTACACGTGCGATCTCAATTTCGATGCCGCGGGAAACCCGATCCTGCTCTACGTCCTCTCGCGCGACCACAAGCCGGGCCCCGGCGGCGGCGACCGCGAGTGGACGGTCGCGCATTGGCGGGGCGGCCGGTGGAATTTCTCCACCATCGCGACCTCGGACCACAATTACGACATGGGCAGCCTGTACGTGATGCGGGACGAGTGGCTGGTGATCGCGCCCACTGACGTCGGCCCGCAAAAATGGGGCACCGGTGGCGACCTGGTGCTCTGGGCGAGTCGCGACGAAGGGCGGACCTGGACGCGCCGTCGCAGCATCACGGAGCAGAGCGATTTCAACCACAGCTATGCGCGACGCCCGGTGAACGCCAAGGACCCGTTTTTCGCTTTTTGGGCGGACGGTCACCCGACCCAGCAGAGTGTGTCGCGGATCTATTTCACGGATTCGACCGGTGAGCGCGTATGGCGGCTGCCGTACACCTTTCCCGACAATGCGGAGACGGCGCTGCCGGATCGGGTGAAGTAGCGCGAAATGAAGGACCTCCCACCGCCTCAGAGTGGCCGAAGATGCTAACCCATCGATTCAATGAATGGTGGAGCCCGATGTCCTCATCGGGCTGATTCGAGAGCGGAGGTTGCAAAACCCGATGAGGACATCGGGTTCCACCTTTCAACGGTTTCGTTTTCAGTGGTAAAATGCCCTCCGGCTGAATTCCTACTGCCAAGCCGGACCAATTCAGTTCAACCACGAATGGACCCGAATCGCCACGAATGAAAATGCGTGCGCGACCACGGTCGGAAACCAGGAATCGAGGTCACGGTTTCGGCGCTCCGAGCGTCCGCGCGAGGAAGGCGCGGATGCTTTGCTGCACCGCGGGAGTCGTGAATTCCTTTCCGCCGTGGCCGGCGCCGGGGATCACGATGAGCTCTGAGGGCACGCCGGTCTCGCGGAGCTTCGCGTGCAGCCGCTGACTCTGATCGAGCGGCACCTGCGGATCTTTGTCGCCGTGGATGATGAGAAACGGCGGGTCGTCTTTGGACACCTGATACAGCGCGCTGGCCTGCCGCGCCAGCTCCGGCCGATCGCGCACGATGCCGCCGAGCAGTTTCGCGCCGTTGGACGTCGCGAGCTGCGCGTCGGTGATGCCCGGGCCCGGCCGGTTTGTCGGGATCGTCAGCAAGTCGGAGGGACCGTAGAAATCGATCACGGCGCTCACGCGCGTCGAGACCTGCTCCCCGGCCGGTGCGGGCATGGTGCCGGCCAGGGCGGCGAGATGGCCGCCGGCGGAACCGCCGCCGATTGCGATGCGCTGCGGGTCGAGCTGAAATTTGGCGGCGTTGCTGCGCAGCCAGCGGATGGCCGTGCCGACGTCGTCGATCTGCGCGGGCCACCGCGCCAGCCAGCTCAGCCGGTAGTTGATGCTGGTCACCGCGTAGCCCTCGGCGGCGAGCCACGCCAGCGGGCAATTCTCCTTGCTGCCGTTCTTCCAGCCGCCGCCGTGGACCCAGAGCACGACTGGCAGGGGGCGGTCCGGAGTCTTTTCCGGGAGGTAGAGATCGAGCAGGAGCGCCCCGGAGGCGGGTTTGCTGTATTCGAGATTCGAGACGCGTTTCACCCCGGCGGGGGGCGCCGCGCGCACGTCGCCGGCGGGGCGGATGTTGGCTCCCTTGGTCTTGGTCAACGTGTCGCCCAGATCGGCGCGGGCGGCGGCCACGCGTTCCTGGAGGCGCGCGACCACCGCCGGATTCGCGGCGGCGACATCGCGGGTTTCGCCCGGGTCGCTCCGCACGTTGTAGAGCGCAAGGCCGATCGTCTCGACGCGGTACCCGTGCCGGCTGGCGATGCCGCGGATGCCGGAGTTCTCGATCGACTGCGGCTTCATGTTGGCGAAGTTCGAGGGCTTCCCGCCGCGGCCGGGTTCGGCGGCCACCGTGAGATAATCGTGCGGCACGTGCAGCTTCCAGTCGCCCTGGCGTACGGCGTGGAGTTCGTCGCCGGAGTAAAACCAGAACTCGTCGCGGCCCTTCGCGCCGGGCGTGCCGAAGAGCAGCGGCGCCACATCGCCGCCGTCGCGTTTCACGTCGGGGAGTTTTGCGGCGATCAACCCGGCGAGCGTGACGTGCAGATCCATCGTGGAAAACGGCTCGTCGCTCACGCGCGCGGCCGGCACGCGCCCGGGCCAGCGCACGAGGCACGGCGTGCGCATCCCGCCCTCGAAGGTGGTGAGCTTGCCCTCGCGCAGCGGCCCGGAGAGACCCGCGTGTTCGCCGTAGGAAAGAAACGGGCCGTTGTCGGAGCTGAAGATGACGAGCGTCTTGTCGTCGAGCCCGAGCCGGCGGAGCGTCGCCATGATCTCGCCGACGCCCCAGTCGAGTTCCTGCACGACATCGCCGTAGAGTCCGCGGCCGCTCGTGCCGCGGAATTTCGCCGACGCGAAGATCGGCACGTGCGGCATCACGTGTGGCAGGTAGAGGAAAAACGGGTTTTCCCGGTTGCGCTCGATGAACGCCACCGCGCGCGCCGTGAACCGCGCCGTGAACTGCGACTGATCGGGATCGACCTCGACGACGTCCGGGCCGTCGAAGAGTGGCAGCGCCGGGATGCCCTTGGTCACAGGGTGGAGCGGGCCGTTGTCGTTCGAGTAGGGGATGCCGAGCCATTCGTCGAAGCCGCGGCGCGTGGGGAGATAGGCCACGTGATGCCCGAGGTGCCACTTGCCGAACATCGCCGTGACGTAGCCCTGGTCCTTGAACACCTGGCCGAGGGTTTTTTCGCTCAGGTGCAGGCCGGTGGGGCTGGTGTGGTTGAGGGCGCCGCTCATGCTCACGCGGTTCGGGTAGCTGCCGGTCATGAGCGCGGCGCGCGAGGCGGTGCAGACGGACTGGGCGACGTAGAAGCTCGTGAAGCGCGAACCCTCGGCCGCGAGGCGGTCGATATTGGGCGTGCGAATATCCTTCGCACCGTAGCAGCCGACGTCACCGTAGCCGAGGTCGTCGGCGAAGATGAAGATGACGTTGGGTCGCATCGCGGGCGTCGCTGCGGGCGCTGCGGCGTGGGCGCTGGCGGGCAGGAGTGCGGCGAGGCCGAGCGTGAAAAACATTCCGATCGCGCGTCGCCACCGCTGCTGGCGGCGGGGTGCCCTGACCCCGCGAGCTGCTCGCAGACTTTCTGGCCTGCGGGTTGGGGGCGCTCCGCCTCCAGCAGGCAAGGCGGGCCGAGGGTCGCACCCGTTCGGGGACACGTTGCGCCAGTCAGTTGACAGGGATCGGTTGGGGAGGACGTGGGGTGCCATGGGTGCACCGTAGAAACGCGCCCGCCGGTGGCGAGCGCGGATTATGCGGCGGCCGGGAGGTGGTGGGCATCGAGTTTGGACCACGCTCTCCGCGATGAATGGCGCGCGGTCGTTCCAGATGTACCATCTGGAGGAGAGACCGCTGCCGGTCACCTGTCCTGCCTGCCACAAGCCCAACCGGAGCGAGGCCGCGCTCGTGGCGGCCGGGCGTTCGTGGCGGCTGCGGCACACCGCGGAATCCGCCCGAATCTCCTTTCTGGCGGCGGCGGCAATGGGCGACACGCCCCGGGCGTTGCGCTGGCGGGACGGCGCGCGCGCGTGCCCTGGCGCTTGAACCGCACGCACTCCGCCCCGACTGCCTCCTCACGTGCCCACACCTCCCCGCCGGAAGATATTTGCGTTTCTCTGTCCCGATCGAGACACCGAAAAGTGTTGATGCGGATACGGCCTGGTGATGAATTTGTTTTGCAACGATGAAGCCCGCGACGGAGGAGTTCCTCTACTTGCTGCTGTGGACAGCCGATTCGCTTTTGCGACCGAGTTGGCGCGATGTTCTTGACCCAGACTCATTCGAGGCGTGGGCCTACCGCCAGGGGCTCGGCCGGCGACTGGGCGAACTCGAACGACTGAAGCTCATCGAAGCGAAGGCGCCGAAAGGCGGAGAGGAGCGTTTGGTGCGTCTGACCGAGGCCGGCCGCGAGGCGGCGCTGGCGGGCGTTGATCCCGTTCGACACTGGGAGCGGACGTGGGACGGCCGCTGGCGACTGGTGATGTTCGACGTACCCCAAACGAAGACCAGCGCGCGTGTCAGCCTGCGACGCTCCCTGCGCAACCGGCGTTTCGGCTACCTGCAAAATAGCGTGTGGTTATCGCCTGACCCGCTGGACGAAATCCGCCGGCAAGTGGCTGGCACGTCGACCAACGTCGAGGGGCTCGTTCTCTTCGAAGGTCGGCCTGGCGGCGGCGAGTCCGACCAGGATCTGGTGATGGGCGCATGGGACTTCCCGGACATTTTCGAGCGCTACAAGATGTGGAATCGCATTGCCGACGCCGCTCCCAAACCGCGGTCTGCCTCCGCCCGCACTGCCGCGGTGATTCGCACCTGGGGCGGACGCGAACGCAGCGCTTGGCGTGACATCGTCGAGAAGGATCCATTCCTGCCAGCGCCATTGCTGCCCGCCGGCTATCCCGGCCGCACCGCCTGGGCGCGCAGGATCCGGCTGCTCACCTCCCTTGGCCACGCGCTCCTGAACGGCTGAAGCGACCGCCGGCCTGGTGCGTTTCAATGTCTCGATCGAGACATAGAAAAACATGATGCTCAACGACGGGAGCGAACGTAGGGCTAAAAAACCCGATGGGGACATCCGGTTCCACCCTTCAGTGGTTTCGCTCTCAAGGGTAAAATACACCTCGACTGAAGGGCCGCGCCTCGGCGGCACGCCGAATGACATTTTGCGAACACTCGCTTCATCCTGTCGCACGGGAAAATCCAGCCGCGCTGGTTGCCACCGTCGATCCCTCGGTACCTGGCGCCGGGGAAATCGCGGCGGAGCTTGCGTGGCACCGCACTCCGCGACGAGAGCGATCATCTTCTTTGCTCCAGCCAGAGCCAGCCGGCACTCACGACGAAAAGGGCGAAGCAGGCGTGGGGCGCGAGCCCGGGACGAGCGCGACCTTCACCGCGGGCGCGAGCTGCGGAGCCCTGACTCAAACCGCCCGCGCTGAGCCGAGCCGTCGCATCACGGCGGTGCTCCGCCCGCAGTTCGGACAATGCCTCCCGAGGTTGCACGTAGAACGCCATCGTCTCACCCGCCGGCAAAGTGCGCACCTCGTGCCAACCGGCCTGCGCCGGCCAGTGGAGCGCCTCCGCGCGGGAGTCCCCGGCTGAATCGCGCGCCAGCTGCAGGGGCGTGGCGGAGGCGTTCGGTTCGCCCACCGGTCGCACCTCGGCCGCCGGCAGAGTGCCGGTCGGCGCGCCCAACCATAAGAGGCGCACCGCCTCGTCGACGAAGATCGGTCCGGTGCCGTTCCCGAGATTCCACCGGCCACCTGGCGGCGTCGCGGCACGCGCAATCGCGGACAGCACCGCCGACCAATAGGTCGCGAAAATCTCCGGATGCCCACTCTGCAACCAACGCCACGTGTCGTTCACCAGCGAACGCGCCACCCAGCCGCTACCATGCGGAATCGCCACACCAAGTGTCCGGCCCCGGGTGTCGCGGACGAGCCACCGGCCCGCCGGCGGGGCCAAGATCTCCGCCGGGACCACCGTGATCGGTTCGGCCAGTTCTGTGCCGTCCCGCAGCCGGAGCCGAGCCAGGCGATTTTCGTCGGCGTCGCCGCCGCCATCGATGGTGCGAATCTCCCACGGTGCGGAAAACGATTTCGTCGCGGTGGGAGCGGGTTTATCCCGCGAAGGATCGGGGTGTGAAGCCCCTCCCACCGCCCAATCGCCTCCGGCTTCGCCGACCACCAGCAGGCCAATGCCCGCTTTCCGAATCATCTCGTCGAGCGCCGTGCGTTCGCCGGCGTCAAGTTCGGCCAGGGCGTCCTCGCGGGCGATCACGACGTCGAAATTTTCCAGTGTGGGGGCATCGATGCTGGCAATCTCCGCCGGAGACCCGCTGGCCGCGGCGAAGCGCACGCGATCGGCGCTGACGCGCGTGCGCGAGGTCACCGGTGCACCCGCCTCCGCCAGCCAGCGCTGCAGCCGCCCGCCTTCGACACTCGGCGACGCCTGCAACAGCAGCACCCGTGGCAATTCCGGCTTCACCACCATCGCGCCGAGTACGAGCGGCTCGCCGCCCGGGCCGAGTCGCAGTTTCCACTCGAACGCGCCCGCTGCAATCGCGGCCGCCGCGCTTACCAACGAGAAAGTTCCATCGCCATCCGGGGCGGCTTTCGTCTCGACCGACTGCGACGCTCCATCCGGCCCCTCCAGGCTCAGCGCGATTGTGTCGCCCGGTCGCAGGCCGCGCACGCACCCCTGCACCGTCATGCGCTGCCCGACAGTGAGCACCCGCGGTGCCGACACCGCCGTAATTGCCGGTGCGCCGTGCCGCGCAGCCATCGGGCGATTCCAGACCACGGCGAGACCGCTCAGCGCCGCCGCGCCCGTCGCGTCGATGCCGTCACCTTCAATCACGACACGCTGCAGCACCGGATGATTTCTGCGGAGGAATCCAAGGTCCGGTATCCGCTCCGCTCCAGCCGGCGGGTGGGCGGCGTCCGGCAGTGCGACCTGCGTCCCCACGGTCGGGGCGGTGGCGGCGGCACCGGCGGTCCACAGCGTCATCTCCGTTCTCGCCGGGAACTCCGTCGGAACCGGCTGAAACGATTGCCAACCGAGCATCGCGAGCGAGCCGGCGGCAATGGCGTGCGCGCCAATGAGGAGACCGCGTTTCACCGCGCGCCTCCCTCGTTTGTCCACAGCGCCTCGAAGTAATCGCGGGCGAGAGCCGGCGCTGATTCCGCCGACCGGCGCGGTTTCTCCTGAGCCGGCGGCAGCAGCGACCACAGCGCCTGGCGCAACCGGTCCCGGTCGCCCGCGGTCAACCCGCTCATGCGTCGCCGCCAGATTTCCAGCGCGCCGATGAACGTCTCCGGCCGCTCCCGCGCCGCGGCCACCAGTTGCGAGTCCACCATCGCCGCCCCTTCCGCGGTCAAGGGGGCTTCGGCGGCGTGCCCCATCGCGGTGAGCGCGGTGGCCAGGGTGATCGCAGCGGCATTTTTTTCCGGCAACGCCATCTGGTCCTGCGCCCGCTGCGGGATCGCGTCGAGTTCCCCGCGCAGGCGGCGCTCCGCGATCTTGAGTGGCGCGGGCTCGTACCCGACGCGTTTCACGTAGAGGCGGTCCGCCTGCTGGAGCGCCTTCAATAATTCCAGGGCGCGATTCTCCGCCGGCAGCGCCTCCGTCGGTCGCCCAGTGCGGAGAAACCCCTCCGCCTCCCACATCGCCGCCAGTACGCCGCGCAGCGCCGCCTTCACGTGCGTGTCGAACAGCGTCGCCGCCTCCGCGTTGTCGTGTTGATGCAAGAATGGCGCCATGAGTTCCTCAAAGGTGGGCGGGCGGCCGTCGCGGTCGGTCACGTTTGGATGCTGGTGTTGCGCCTCCACGGCTCGCTCGACCGCGGCGGCCCGGCTGGCGGCGGCCCGCGGCTGGCCGCGCAGCGTGCCGGCCAGCGCCATGGCCTGCGCCTCGCGCGGGGCGCCGCCCGCGGCGGGCTCGAACTCCTCGCCGAGAAACTGTCCGTAACGCAGCCGGAGGAGCTTTTGATCGACGCCGATATCCTCCGACCGTTCCAGAAAGGCAGCGTCGGTCAAAGCCGGGCGATCGGCGAGCAATCGTTCCGTATCGATAATCAGCTGCCGCTGGCTACGAAAATACGGTGGCAGACGATTGACTCCGGCCACGGCGATCCCCGGTGCGGTGAGGACGGTCTCCGGTCCGCGCAGGATCACGAAGCGTGTTTCGCTCCGCGTCCGGTTGGGTTCCGGCGTTCGCCGGTCGGTCGCAAGCGCGTAAAAATAAAGTTCATCGCCCGGTTCCAACCCGAGCGCCGCGAGATCGAGCATCCGCCCAAAAGTGTCGCCACCGGCGATGGCGACGGTTCCCGGTTCGAGGGAGATTTCCTGTTCGCGAAATTTCACGCCTTCGCCCGTGCCGCGGGCGACCGTCATCACCAGTTTCACCTCGGCCACCCCGTGATCGTCAATCGCGCCCAGTCGCACGGCGAGGATCGGCCGGCCGGTTCCCGGGTCGACGATGGTCCGCGCGGCCGCCGGCTCCTGCCACGTGAGGCGCGGCGGTTGATCCCGAATCGCCTTGAGTGCGTGGATCTCCGGCCAGACGACGGGCGCACCGTCGGCGCCAGTGATCGCCAGCTGGTACACCCGCGTTTCCGTGATCGTCGTCCGCGCGCGGAAGCGGCCGCCGCCCACGGCCTCCGCGGACACGTGATCGCGCGGCCCGGCGCCCGTCAGGGTCACGCCCGTGACCCCGCCGGTGAATTCGAGCTCCCAGGTGACCAGCGAACCTGCCGCGACTTCGGCGTCGAGACCTGCCACGTGGCGCGCGCCCGCGCCCAAATAAGCCGGGGAAGCGATCGTGAGCGCAGCCGAGCGCAGCGCCGGTGCCGCGATTTTTGCGGTCGCAAGCTCGATGGCGGACGCAGCCGGAGCCGCGACGATAACCGGCCCGCTCACCCGCGGCCAGCCGGCCACGACGGCCAAGGCGAGCACGGCGGCGGTGCCGAGTGCGATGGCGGGGCGCAACGCGCCTGCGCGCGGGCAGCCCAGGGTCGCGCGGTCCGCGAGTTCCGCCCACGCGGCGTTGAGTCGCCCGAGCTGGAGGCGCTCGACGAGCGTCAGCGTTTCGTCCGCCCGCAGCCAAAGTGTGGCGCTTTCCTCCAGCGTCGGGCAGAGACGATTGAGATGCGCGGCCACCGTCTCGGCCGTCACGGGGGGGGCGCGTCGCCGCAAAAATACGTTCACCCCGATCAGCACGAGCGCCCCGACGACCGCGGCGGCGGCCGGCGCTGGGCGCACCACGAGGCAGGACGTGGCGAGACCAGCCGCGGCGCCCAACGCCGCCGCCTGGATCGTGCGATGGCGCCGCCAGAGCCGGGCCCGGCGCGCGAATTCTGCGCGGTTCATGCGACCTCCCTCCGCCGCCGCGCGGATCCGCTCAGCGCTCGTTCGAGCACGAACAGCGCCACCGCCAGCAACCAGCACCACGCACGCAGATCGATGCGTCCGTAACCCGGGGGCGAGGGAGCCGTCGCCGCCGTCGCCGGTGCGAAACGCGGGGTCGCCACGGCCGGCGCGATGGTCAGCGCGGTGTCCGGCAGGGGTTGAAGTTGCGTGCGCCACCAGGCGGGAAAGGCACTCTCGAGCGGCCAGTCGCTCCAGTCGGGATGGAAGCGAAAGGCGAAACGCCAGTGCCGCCCCGCGCCTTTCCGCTCCTCCGTGAACCACGGTTCGCCCGCGCTGTCGCGTCGCATCGGTACGCCGGCTTCGAGCGCGACGCGCTGCCGCAGGCGGATGGCGCCCGCGCCCATTTCGAACCAGCGGGTGACGCCAATCGCCGGGGCCAGGTTCGGCGCATCCGTCACCAGGTGCGCGCCCTGAGGCATCCGCTCGGCCCACGCGGGTGGCAGCGCCACGTCGCCGAGCTGGAAGATCCACTCCGGCGCATCGTCGGTCACGACGGTGGCTCCGATGGCGGCGAGGGCGGCGCGCAGATACCTCGCATCCGGTGCGCGATCCGGCGAGGCGACCAGACCAACGCGGGCGGATCCGGCCGAGGTGAGCGCCGGTGGGTCATCCGGGGTTTGGCGCCAGCTCACTTCGACGTGGGCGAGCGCCGGCCGGGCGCCGCGAAATTGGGTGGACCACGTGGGGCCGAACACGATCGCGCGCGAACCGGCCGGCAGTCGGGAATCAATTTCCCGCAGGAGCGACCACGCATCGACGTCCGCGTGGGCGGAATAGTCGGGCGGGGTGGTGGCGGCAGGAAACCCGTGAGACAGTTGGCGCGGCTCGAATCCCTCGGCGCGCCGGCGGTCCCACTCGGCGCGGGAAGTAGCATCGAGTTTGGTTCCCGGCACCAGGAGGAGCCAGCGAGCGGGGGCCGGTGCGTCCGGTTGCCAGCGCACGCCGGCGAGGGCCAGGACGAGCGCGGCGAGCAGGGCGCAACGCAACGCAAGCAGCAGCCACTCGTGCCAGCGGAGCGAACGCACCTGGCGTTGTTCGGCCGGCAGAAATCGCAGGCTGCCGATTCGGACGTGGCGCAGCGGACGGCGCACCAAATGAATCAGGATCGGCGCAAGCAGGGCGCCCAGCGCCAGCAGACCGAGCGGAGCGGCGAGTTGGATCATGGGGTGGCCTCAGGCTGGAAATATTCCAATGCGGCGTGGTGGCCACGAGCACCGGAGGGGCGGTTTCCCAACCGCACCAATACGGTCGGTCGACGGTCCTTCGGCGGTTGGGAAACCGCCGCTCCCAGGGGAACGATCAAAGTCGTCTTCATGCCTCGGCAAATATCGATTCATGTCGTCTCAACCTGCGATGATTTTCGGCATGCACCAATCGTTCTCTTTCCTCGTTCTCGTTCTCCCAGTCGGTTGAGAACGAGGAACGATTACGAGCATGAGAACGACGGAAGACTGGGGCTACCGCCCGGCCCGCCGGCGCAGGTACGAGCGCAGGCCCCGCTCCAGCGGTTCATCAGTCATGAGCGCGAGGTAGTCGAAGCGATCGTCGTCCCAGGCGCGGGCCCAGGCCGCGCGTTCGCGTTGCTCCGCGGCGAGATAGGCGGCGCGCAGGGCGGTCGCGTCCGCCTCGAGGGTGCGACCGGTCTCCCACTCTTCAAAGCGCACCGGGCCGCGCCAGGGGAACTCGCGCTCATCGCGGGCCACGAAATGGAAAAACAACAGCTCGTGCTGTCGCGCCCGCAAGGGCGCCAGCGCCGCGCGGATCTCGCCTCCCGGCTCGTGCCCATCCGTCAGCACAACCGTGACGCGCGCGGTCGTGCCCGGCCCGGCGGTGGTGCCCGCCAGCTCGGCCCGACGGAGCGCGTGGGTGAGGCACGTGCTTTCCGCCGGCCACCGCCCCGCCGGATCGAGCTTGGCGAGGGCATGGACGATCTGGCGGAAGGGTTGCCGCCGGCCCCCGGTGAGCACGGACGAAACTCCGCCGTCGGCCACGACGTGCAGCGTGGCGGTGTCGCCCTGGTTTTCGGCGAGCAGGGCCAGCGCGGCGGCCAGCGATCGCGCGAGGTCAAACTTGCGCGGCGAGCCCACCGCCTCCCCGGTGTGTTGCATCGAAGCGGTCGCGTCGAGGACGAGGCTGACGGCGACGCGGGTGTCGACTTCGCTCTCACGCAGGAAATAGCGGTCGGAGCGCGCGAAGAGTTTCCAGTCGAGGTGGCGCGGCTCATCACCCGGTTGGTACGCGCGGTATTGGCTGAATTCGCGGGCCAGGCCCGGCCGCCGGCTGGCGTGCAGGCCCGCGAGCGCGCCGGCGACGAGCCGGCGCGCGGTCAATGCGAGGCCCTGCGTCGCCGCGAGCAAACGCGGATCGAGGACGGGGGAATGCGCGTCAGTCATGGGATAGGGCGAGGTGTCCCCGCCGAGCCGGGATTTTCTGAGGGGGGACGCGACGCCCTCACTCCCGCAGCGGGCTCGCCGGTGGCGGGAGAGCCGCGAGCAACTCGCGCACGACTTGATCGCGGGTGACGTTTTCGGCCTCCGCCTCAAAGGTGAGCAGGATCCGGTGGCGCAGCACCGGGGCGGCCAGCGTGCGAATGTCATCGAGCGTGACGGCGAAGCGTCCCGCCAGCAAGGCCCGCGCCTTGGCGGCGAGCACGAGCGACTGGCCCGCGCGCGGACCCGCGCCCCAGCGAATCCACCGGCCGGTCACCGGGTGGGCGCGGTCGCGGGTGGAGCGGACGAGACGGTTGAGGTAGTCCAGCAACGGATCGCTCACCATGACGCTCCGGGCGAGTTGCTGCAGTTGCACGATTTCCGCGGCCGACATCACGGGCTCGATCGTTGGCGGCGGGGCGCCGGTGGTGCGCGCCAGCATGGTGAGTTCGTCCGCTTCCGCCGGATACTCAATTGTGAGGTAGAGCAGGAAGCGATCGAGCTGGGCCTCGGGCAGCGGGTAGGTGCCGGATTGTTCGATGGGGTTCTGGGACGCCAGCACGAAGAAGGGTCGGTCGAGCGCGTGGGTTTTTCCGCCGTAGGTGACGGAGCACTCCTGCATCGCGTCGAGGAGCGCGGCCTGGGTTTTCGGTGGCGTGCGGTTGATTTCGTCGGCGAGAATCAACTGACCGAAGATGGGGCCGCGGTTGAATTGGAAAAAGCGCCGGCCGGTGGCGTGGTCCTCCTCGAGCACCTCCGTGCCGATGATGTCGGACGGCATGAGGTCGGGCGTGAACTGGATGCGGTGAAAGGAGAGCTGCACCGCCTGGGCGAGCGTGCGGATGAGGAGCGTCTTGCCGAGCCCGGGCAGGCCCTCCAGCAGGCAGTGGCCGCCGGCGATGAAGGCCGTGAGCAGTTCCTCGACCACGGTCTGCTGGCCGATGATGGCCTTGGCGATCTCGGCGCGCAGGCGCGGGATTTGCGCGAGCAGGCGTTGCACATCAGCTTCGGTGAGTTCGGGCGGAGGGGGCATGTCTGGGGAAAAGCAGTCTTGCCCACGGAACCCGCGGAATACACGGAAGAAATAATTCGGAATTGCCGAATGTTCCCTTCACGACGTTCAAAACACGCTGTTCTATGGCGCGCAATCACAAGCCACGGAATTGAACAGAAGGGAACAAAGATAACGAAGATATCTTCGGCTCCCGACCGTTGTTATCTTCGTTCTCTTCTGTTCAGGAGATTGGGACTGGCGGTCACGGACGACGCGGAGGTCGCCCCTCCAAGTAACTTGCATGAGCCTAAGCCGTGGTGTCGGTTCGAATCCGTGCCCATCCGTGATATCCGTGGTTAATCCTCCGGGAAATTCACGCGCCCAGCGCGTAGGCGACGATGTTCACGCCGAATTTCGTGTTGTCCTCGGCCAGAAATCGCTTGTTGCGGAAATCGTAGTCCCACTCGCAGCCATAATCCTTGTTGCTGTAGAGGACGCCGATCCGGCCGTTGATTTCGATCGCCCGCAGGTAGTCGTGCACGAGGTCGTCGCCCCAGCCGTTGAGCTCGAACGACGTCGTCGGCGGGCCGTCGAATTTGAAGCAGGCGCGATAGAGCGGATGCGTGTTGGGAATTTTCCCGAGCGCCGACGGACCGAAGATGGCGGCCATCTGCGCCTCGAACGATTTCGCGAACAGGCCGTCGATGTCGTG
>SXSC01000109.1 GCA_005792355.1 Opitutaceae bacterium | reverse complement strand
TTGAGCCGGGGTGATCATGGGGTCTGCGCGAAAGCCCCAAGCGTTACCGCTCACGCAGACCGACTCCGACTTAAAACCCCGCCACCGCGGACACGGATTCTAGTAGGCGCCGACCCCGACGTATAGTCGGCGTTCTACAGCGAGGTGCAGTGCCTGTATGAAGCGTCAGGCGGAGCCGGTTGTGGCGTGGCGACCTACCACCCGCGGGAGCCGAAGGCGGTTTTTATCCTGGGACCGGAACCTTCCGCCGACTGGACCTACGGTTTTTCCCGGCGCCGGGGAGTGATCGCGGACGCGCGCCATCCCGGTGCCGCGCAGTCCCTCGATGCGATGAATTATGCGCCGCCTTTTGCTCCGGGGGCGTTGCGGGGCGGGTCGCATGTGCATGTTTTCAGCCCGGACGGACAGTGGGTCAGCTTCACCTATGACGATGAGGTGCTGGCCCGGCTGCCCGAAGGCGGGATGCGCGACGCGAACCAGCGCAACGTGGGCATCGCCGTGCCGGCTGGTCCGGTGCGCGTGAACCGCAATCATCCCCGCAACAACGACGGCGATTATTTTTCGGTGCTCGTCACCCGCACCGTCAATCACCCCAAACCCGGTTCCGACGAAATCAACCGGGCGTGCGAGGAAGGCTGGGTGGGTGCGGCCGGTTACGTGCGCGCGGATGGGAGCCGGCAGAAACGCGCGCTCGCGTTCCAAGGGACGGTGATCGCACCGGATGGCCGCGAACTGGCGGAGGTTTACATCGTGGATTTGCCGGAGGAAATCGTTGCCGCTCCCGGCGCGCCGCTGGAAGGCACGGAGTCCACCCGCCCGGCCCCGCCAGCAGGCGCGCGGCAGCGCCGGTTGACCTTCACTGCGGCGCGGAGTCATCCCGGGATCGTGGCCAGTCCGCGGCACTGGTTGCGGGTGTCGCCCGACGGAACGCAGATCGCCTTCTTGATGAAGGATGACGAGGGCGTCGTGCAGCTTTGGACCGTTTCGCCGAATGGCGGCGAACCCCGGCAGGTTACTCGCAACGCGACTGACATCAGTTCGGCTTTCACTTGGAGTCCGGACGGTCGTTGGATCGCGCATACGATGGATCGGAGTGTGTGCGTGACCGAGGTTGCGACCGGGCGGTCCGTGCGCCTGACGGCGCAGGCGCCCGAGACCGCCGCGCCCCTGCCGCTGGCCTGTGTGTTTTCCCCGGACGGCGCCCGCTTCGCCTATATGCAGCAGGTCGAAACCCAAGGCGCGTCCTTGACCCAATTGTTTGTCGTCGCTCTTCCCGACGAACTTCGAACCCCGGTTGCCCCATGAAAATCCCGAAACTGACTTTCCTGTTCGTGCTGCTTGCCAGCGTCCTTGTTGAAATGTCCGCAAGGGTCACGCCCTTGGCTCAGGCCCACGTCGCGGTGGGGGAATCGCCGGACCCGCAGCACATTCCCCTCTACACGCCCAGCATCCTGCGACTCGCCTCGGGCCGTCTGGTAGCCGCTTACGAGCAGGGTGGTGAGCAACGTCTCAAAGGTGAGCCTTGGGCCTTCATCCTGACTTCGGATGACCACGGCAGAACCTGGCAGCAACGCGGCCGGGCCACGGTCACCCACGGACGGCTTTTTGTGGCGGGCAACGCAGTCTACTATTTGGGGCATTCCGCCGTGCTCGTGGGCCGTCGGCCCGAAGACCGCTCCGGCGATTTGCGCATCCTGCGTTCCGACGATGCCGGGAAGACCTGGGGGGAAGCGGTGGATCTTACGCACGCTCAGAAATGGCACCAGAGCGCCGCCAACGTCTGGCACGCCCGGGGCAACGTCTACCTCGTGATGGAGCGCCGGGTGAGCGACGCCATTGCCGGCTGGTTCGTCGGGGAACTGGCGCCGGTTTTGATGCGCGCGACGGAGACGGCCGACCTCACGCGGGCGGAAAGCTGGACCTTCGCCAGCGAACTGGATTTTGCGCAGCTGCTTCCCGGTTATAGGACCAACCAGCTCGGTATCGACTATTTCGGCGTGCCGTTTTTCCCGTCTGCCTTTCCCGCCCAAGGGGATGTCGGCGGCGGCCGCATGTCCGCTCCCTTGGGCTGGTTGGAGACCAACGTGGTGCAGATCGAGGATCCCAATCACTACTGGTTTGATCCCAGCGGCCACACGTTCCACCTCTTCATGCGTGCGCACACGGGCGGTACCGGCTACGCCGCGATGGCGAAGGTGGTCGAGCAGGCCGACGGCTCGATGCGCACGGAACTCGAGTCCGTGCCCTCGGGGAAAAAGATCCTCTGGGTGCCGATGCCCGGCGGGCATATGCGGTTCCACATCACGTACGATCCGCAGACGAAATTCTACTGGCTCCTGAGTTCCCAGCCGACCGATTCCATGACACGCGCGGAACGGCTGCCGGCCGGACGTTACGGGCTGCCGAATAACGAGCGTCACCGCCTGGTGCTGCATTTCTCCCGGAACATGGTGGATTGGTGCTTTGCCGGCGTGGTGGCCATGGGCGCCACGCCGAATGAGTCGCGACACTATGCCAGCATGGACATCGACGGAGACGACCTGGTCATCCTTTCACGCAGCGGGGATGCCCGGGCGAAGAGCGCGCACGACGGCAACCTCATCACCTTTCACCGGGTGAAGAATTTCCGGGAGCTCGTCTATTGAAACCGATGACACCCAACACACCGCCGCCACGTTCCGTACCCCGCAAACGCCTGGGCTCCGTCATCGGAGTCCGTGAGGAACGACTCGCCGAGTACCTGGCGCTGCACGCGGCCGTGCCGCCCGGCGTGCTGCACGCGCTAAGCCAGGCAAACTTCCGGAATTATTCGCTGTTCCACCACCGGATGCCGGACGGGAAGGTTTATCTTTTCCGGGCCGTGGATTACGTGGGCAACGATTACGCCGCCGACATGGCCGGCTTGGATGCGAATCCGGACTTCCTGGTCTGGCGGAAGATTTGCCGGCCGATGCAGGAACCGCTGGCGAATCGCGCGCAAGGCGAATGGTGGGCGGAAATGCCCGAGGCGTTCCATCTCCCCTGAAGCCGCCAATACCGTGGGCTACTATCTCGGCATCGATGTGGGCACCGGCAGCGCCCGGGCGGGCATTTTTGATGAGCGCGGCCGGCGCGTGGGGATGGCGACGCATCCCATCAAGATTTGGCGGCCGGCGCCGGACCACGTGGAGCAGTCAAGCGAAGACGTCTGGCGGGCCTGCGCCCGGGCGACGCGCGCGGCCCTTAAGCAATCGTGTCTGCCCGCAGCGGCGATCCGGGGCGTGGGCTTTGATGCCACGTGTTCGCTTGTTGCCTTGGACCAGGCGGATCATCCGGCCCGCCGGCGGGCGCGTCGCCCGCTTTCACTCGGCCAAGTACCGGGTTTTTCACCGCCTGCACCGCGATTTTGTTGCCTACCGCCAGCTCATGGCCTCGGCCCCGTGATGGGACACCCATTATGCCTACTCGATTGCCTTCTCGAAATGTTTACCTGGTTAACAGGGTTAACTGCATCGCCGCCGTCACCGGCACTCCCGGCTGCGTCGCGTTCTGGGACTTCGTGCAACGCGAGCCCGCCGGCGCGCGCCGCTTCACCGCCCACGTGCCCGCCGGTGCGACCAACAAATTTCCTCTCGATGCCGGCAACTACGTCCACGACTACTGGGGCGAGGGCCGCACCGCCACCTACGCGGATTTCCCGCTGCTCGGCCGCGGTCCCTTCGGCGAGGCGATCCGCATCCGCCAAGAAACCGACGCCACGTTTCGCCCTTTCCTCTTCGTCCCGCGCGCCCGCCTCCACGACTCACCCATCGATCTCAAGGGTCCCAACCAATCTGTCACCGTCGTCGTCTGGGCCATCCGCGAGAGCGGCAACCACGCCCTCGCCGGCATCTGGCACGAGGGCACCGATCTGAAACAGAAGGAAACCTCCGCCATCAAAAAGGTCGAACGCGGCCAGCGCCAATACGCCCTCTTCGCCGGCCTCAACAAAGTCGGCGCCGCCTGCGGCCACGTCTCCGAAAACGGCGCGAGCTCCTTCCTCAACCGCTACGCCCTGCACAAAAGCAACTCCGCCGAAGTGTCGCCCGCCGTCCCCGCCGACTCACCCGCCGCCGTCCTCGACGCCTCGTGGCAATGCTTCGCCATGACCTACAACCACGCGACCCGCGAACTCACCGGCTGGCTCAACGGCGTCGCCGGCGATCGCTGGCTCGAGAACCCAAAGTCCGATACCCTGATCAAGTCCGCCTACAACGCGTGGCTCCAAGGCCGCCTCCACCGCGAGCCCGGCCTCCAACCCGGCGAAGACCCCGCGTTTCCGCCCGATCAGTTCTACAACCCGCCCGAGGATCAGCTCGTCTCCTCAAAAATCCTCCGCGAGTCCGCCGACGAACGCGTCGAGCTCCGAGAGTTCCGCTACACCCGTGTCGAGGTCACGCTCCGCCGCGGCGCCGAGGGCACTTTCACCGAGACCGCCCGCGACCTCGCCGCACTGCGGCTAAACCCGTGGTGGTTCTCCCACGACCGCATCTACACGCCCGCCAACGACGGCACCGGCGGCCCCTTCACCATCGGCCGCGTGATCCACAGTGACCGCGCCGTCGGCTTCACCGGCTGGATCGGCGGCGTCGCGGTCTTCAACCGCGCGCTCACCGCCGCCGAGCTGGGCGCCCTCCACGCCGCCACCGCCGTCACCACGCCGCGCTGACTTTTCTCGTGGCACGCACCCCTGTGGGTGACAAAAACTCCATCCGATTCGGAAACCGTTGATGGATGGCCGAATCGACCCAGGCTGGATCGCCATGCTTTCCCTCGTTCTTGCGACCTTACGCAGTCTGTCGGCAGGGTTTCACGCCCGGCGAAACCTCGTCCTGGAGAACCTCGCACTGCGGCACCCGCTGGTGGTGCTGAACCCATTCGACGCGCTCCGCTTGCCCGTTCGACGCGCTCCGCTTGCTCAGGGCCGCGAGCCTGTCGAGGGGCTCAGAGCCGTGGCCGCACGATCAAGTCCCCTGCCCTCCGCAACTCCGACCGGCTTTTCTGGGCAGCCCTCAGCACAATGTGGTCGCGATGGACGAAGGTGTTGGTGATCGTCCAAGCCGACCGCGCCGCGCGCGCCGTGGCAGAATCCGTACGTCGAAAGACTCAATGGGACCATCCGCCGGGAGTGCCTCGATCAGGTCATCGTCATCGGCGAGCGCCACCTCCAGGAAGTTCTCAAGGACGACTTCGAGTACTATCACCACTCTCGTCCGCATCGGTCGTTGACGCAGGACCGCCCGGTTCCACGGTCAGTGCACGCTCCAGAACAAGGTTGCGGGTCCGCTTTCGGCGGTGGGCGCTGGGGCAGGATGGCAAAGGAATCGGTGGCAGAGGAATAAATCCGCCGACCTTTCATTCCTCTGCCACTCATTCCTTTGCCAAAAGTCCCCGTCGACCGCGAGAATTGCCAGCGTAACAGCTATCGTCGCCCGGAAAAAACTTAAGCGCCATTCACCTCTACACCCGTCAGGCGGCCTGAAGGCCATTCGCTCGGAAATCGAGCTGATCGGGGTTCTACGGAAGGAGACCCAACGGGCTCGTCTGGATGCTTCCCTGCTCCCGACGCGCTCCAACGCATCCGACTCTCGGACACCGCTCGATTCGACGCGTCGGTTCTGCGAACCAGCCTACGCCGCATCACGAGAGTTGCCTGCAAGGCGACGCCCTCCTTTCTGAACGCCCCATTGAGTTACCCGTGCGGCTCCCGGACGGAGTTTTTGTCACCCACAAGATGCTTCGTTCTGAGTGCTGGTAGCAATCGAGCCGCTGGGTCTGCAATTGCTTGACCTACTATCGCAATAATGCGATGCTTAGGTTTGCCATCCGATGCCCTCCATAGACGTCGTCTTTTACCAAGCGCAGCCGGGGGACTCCCCTGTCCTTGATTGGCTGAAAGAAATCAATGCGACCAACCCCAAAGCCTACGACAAATGCCGCGCGGCCATCGCTCGCCTGGCGCTCCTGGGTCACGAACTTCGACGACCGGAGGCCGATTACCTGCGGGACGATATCTATGAGCTGCGAATTCGGTCGGGGTCGGTCAACTACCGACTGCTTTACTTCTTTCACGGGCGGACTGTTTCGGTCGTCGCCCATGGCCTCACCAAGGAAGCTGCGGTGCCCGCCGCTGCCATCAACCACGCAATAGCCCGCAAAGCGGCGTTCACCGCCAATCCATCCGCCCACACGTTCAAAGGAGAAATCAACGATGTCTAAGAAAACCACCACCGACGCCACTAAGATTCTGGCGGATATCGCCGGCCATGACCCCAAACGCCAACAGGCCTTTGAGGAAGAAGTCGCCAACCGCGAAGTTGCCCAAAGCATCTACGAACTGCGGCAGCACGCCGGCCTCTCTCAAGCGGAGTTGGCCAAGCGCATCGGCACCACTCAATCCGTGATTTCGCGGCTCGAAGATGCCGATTACGAAGGCCATTCGCTCGCCATGCTCAATCGCATCGCGGCCGCGGTGGAACGTCGTGTGGAAATTCGGTTCGTTCCGCGCCGTCGTCGCCTGCAACCGGCGTGAGCGAGGGCACAGAGGAGACGGCACTCCTTCCGTCCCGGGATCGGCTCAGCATGCGCAGTCTTTCGGCGTCGCCGCGAACAAGCGCTTCCTTCTTTGCGCGGGACCAGCGTTTGAGCTGGGCCTCGCGGGTCCGCGCCTCCGAAAACGTCGAGAATACCTCAACCCGAAGGAATGCAGCGGGCGGGTCGAGTTGAGTCGTGCGACACGCCTGACCAGATGCGTGATCGTCCATTCGTTGCTCAAGATCCTCGGAAGCACCGATGTAGAGCGCGCCGGACCGAAGTCGCAGAAAGTAGACGACATGTGTGCCCTTCGACGCGGGCCGTTGGCCCTTGCTCAGGGCCATTCGCCGCGCTTCCGCGATTAACCTATTCATTTCCTTAGAGTATGCCGGCCTTTTCGACTTCGCTCAAGGCCTTCGGCCGCAGGCCATGAGCAAGAGGCGAGTGAAGCGAGGCCCGCGTCGAACCGAGATTAATTAATCAGCCCGTTCGACGCGCTGCGCTTGCTCAGGGCCATTCGACGCGAGCCTCCGCGATTAACCTATTCATCTCCTTAGAGCATGCCGGCCTTTCGACTTCGCTAAAGGCCTTCGGCCGCAGGCCATGAGCAAGGGCCGAGTGCAGCGAGGCCCGCGTCGGACCGAGATTAATTAATCAGCCCGTTCGACGCGCTGAGCTTGCTCAGGGCCATTCGACGCGGGCCTCCGTAGGCACGGCCTTGCCGGCCTTTCGACTTCGCTCAAGGCCTTCGGCCGCAGGCCATGAGCAAGGGCCGAGTGCAGCGAGGCCCGCGTCGAATGGCTGCCCGGTCCGATTGCTGCCACGAACCAAAATGTGAAGCAAAACGCCGGTTAAAGAGGTAAAGCGGCCCCTCAATTTGCCTCACGCCAGGCGCCGGCTGTTAACACGCTATCGTCGGCAGCAAGATCAGAGGCTTTCAATTTGATTCATTTGATTCGCGCCGCACGTCCAAATCCGCCTTTTGCCCGACGCCCCCCGTTCAAAGATGGCCCGCCTCTTGGGATCAACACACTGCCAGCCCGTGTGCCCGCAGCGCCCGGGAGATTTTTCTCGCTTCCGCCACGCTGAAGGGCGTGCCGCGCTTGAGCTTGGTGGCCAAGGTCTGGCCAGGAATGCCGGCCAGCTCCGCGAGGCGGGAGACTTTTACCAACTCCGAAAGCTCCGAGAGCTGTTCGACGGAAATAGATTGAGGTGAAGTCGGGGTCGGAATCACCACCCCTTCTTCGACGTAAGCCTCCTTCAACACCGCAAAGGTCTCCTCCAGATTAGCCAGCGCCTCGGCTTGGGTGACCCCATCCGCGGCGCAGGTAGGAATTTCGGGGATTTCCGCGACAAAATACCCGGCGCGGTCGTCCCAGTAAACTTGAACGGCGTAGTCTTTGATCGTGTGCATGGTCGATTCGATTGAATGGGTTAGTCGGTTATGACTTGAGGCGCCCGATGACTTGGCGGACTTGGCGAATTTGGTAACCCTTGGCCTTGCCGTTTTTCTCCGGCTGGAGGTTTAGCAGGAACGGCACCCCGGGCCGGGTAAAGATGTGGTGGCTACCCTTGATCCGCCGCTTCCAGCCAGACCCTTCGAGGAAGGCGACCACGTCGCCAAAGCGATGGGAGTAATCCTTGGCAGAATCCAGCAGCGCGGCCTGGATCTTCTCATGGTCAGGCATGACTCGAATCAACGCCGCCGTGTTATGCAGTCAAGGCTTTCGCATATTTTTTTATTCATTCGGCCATCTCTTCTTGTCGGCCGGTTCCATGTCTGGACTGCATGGCTGTGGTCGAGCACGGTCGCACGCGTGCGCGCCTCGGCAGACAGGAATTCAATCATCGTGATGCGGCTTCTCAGTGAAGGGGGTGCAGGAGGCCGCCGAGACGCTCACGGGTTTGGATCTTGCCGGATGAACCGCGGATCCGGTCTGCGGCGGCCGGCAACAGGATCACGTTGTCCTCACTCGGCGTTTCCTCTCTTCGCGGTAATGCCGAGCGTAGTTCGAGAGCAGATGACGGAACGACGGGACTCGAAGATCCCATGGGGTGTGGGGCCAATCGCTTCGCAAGTCATTGGACCAGAGCGGTGCAAAACGACCTCGAAAATTTGTCAACGACGATCGACATGGCTGCCCGACGTGGACGGAATCGAGAACTTTTGAAGCGAATCCCACGTTTTCAGAGAGGAAATACCTCGGAGACCACTGGAAGTCATCAAAGCCTGCCAGTCGAGCATTGCGTCGAAAGCGATCTTTCAGGCTATCGATTCGCTTCATTCGCTTCAGCCACCGTGGATGAAACCACGAACTCTTGAAGCGAATCAAAGACCGGAAGTCACCACCCACAGGTCTTGCGGCACGGCCAGTACGAGACTTGCGGCGAATAGTACCCTAAACACCGCAATCGACGCGGTGTTTAGCCTTTACAATCACCGCAAATAAAGCGGTGATAAAACGTGCGCTACATTCACCAGCACTCCCAGTGGCCCAATTTCACCTGGCGGGAGGCGGACTTGCTGGCGGTGTTACCCGAGGTCCGGCACCGGCAGGGCCGGCTCCTAGGCAAAATGGAGGGCCTGGGATTCCGCTTCCGCTCCGAAGCTGGCCTTGTCAACCTCACATCCGAGGTCATCCAGTCGAGCGCCATCGAAGGCATGGTCTTCGATCCGGCCTCCGTCCGGTCCTCCATCGCACGCCGCATGGGGCTCGCGGTGGATCTGGCCTCGCCGGTCAACCGCGACGTAGAGGGCGCGGTGGAGATGATGCTCGATGCGACGCAAAACCATGCTGCGCCGCTCACCGCAGATCGGCTTCTCGGCTGGCAAGCCTCCCTTTTCCCCGCCGGCCGCAGTGGCGTCCGGCGAATTCTGGTGGGGCAATGGCGCACGCTGGACATGGATCCGATGCAGGTTGTTTCCGGCCCGATCGGACGAGATCACATCCGGCGGAAGAACATACATTTCGAGGCGCCGTCGGCGGATCGATTGCCAAAGGAAGTCAAAGCGTTCGTGCACTGGTTCGAATTGCGTGATGCAACCGATCCCATTCTCCGGGCGGCGATCGCGCACCTTTGGTTCGTCACAATCCATCCGTTCGAAGACGGTAACGGCCGCGTCGCCCGCGCGATCGCCGATCTGGCGCTCGCCCGCGCTGACAGATCGACCCTCCGATTCTACAGCATGTCGACCCAGATCGAGGCCGAAAAAAAGCAGTATTACGACCGCTTGGAACGTGCCCAAAAGGGCGATCTGGACATCACGCCCTGGCTCGTCTGGTTTCTTGAGTGCCTTGGCCGGGCGCTCGCCCGCGCCGAACAGTCGCTCGCAAGCATCATACAGAAGTCTTCCACGTGGGAGAGAATCAACGCCGGGGTCACGGTCAGCGAGCGGCAGCGCCAGGTGGTCAACGCCCTCCTCGACGGAACCGATCAGGAGATATCGACATCGCGTTACGCCAAACTCGCCCGCTGCTCGCTGGACACTGCATTGCGCGACATCAGATCGCTCGTCGAGGCTGGCGTCCTCGTGCAGGGTGAGGGCGGCGGCCGGAGCACAAAGTATGAGCTGAAAGCCGACTAAAGTTCTGAACTGACGAAATGTGCTGTGAACAGGTCATGTCTTTCGGACGGCAATCTTCTGGGGGCGTTCGATAAACTCAGGGTGCCGAGGCTGTCGAGTGACTCAGAGCCGTGGCCGCACGGCCCAGTCCCCTGCCGTCCTGTGGGTGACAAAAACTCCATCCGATTCGGAAACCGTTGATGGATGGCCGAATCGACGCAGGCTGGATTGCCATGCTTTCCCTCGTTATCGCGGCCCTGCGCAGCCTGGCTGCAGGGTTTCACGCCCGTCGAAACCTCGTTCTGGAGAACCTCGCATTGCGTCACCAACTGCTGGTGCTGAACCGCACGGTCAAGGCCCCTGCCCTTCGTAACTCCGACCGGCTTTTCTGGGTAGCCCTCAGCGCGATCTGGTCGCGGTGGACGAAGGCGTTGGTGATCGTCGAGCCGCAGACAGTGGTCCGCTGGCATCAGGCCGGATTCCGACTATTCTGGCGCTGGCGATCGCGCCGTCGCTCGGGTCGCACGCCGAAGGACCGTGAGTTGATCGAATTGATCCGCCGGATGTGGCGGGCCAATCCCACTTGGGGCAGTCCCCGCATTCAGGCGGAACTGGCGAAACTCGGGCTCAAAGTGTCCGCCGCGACGGTTCGCAAGTATCGCCCGAAAGGCGAGCGCGGGCCACCTTCGCAG
>SXSC01000108.1 GCA_005792355.1 Opitutaceae bacterium | reverse complement strand
GGGGCACGATTTCAACGATTTCGAAGTCGGCCGCCGCGCCGGGTTCAAGCCGGCCGAGATGCTCAACATGCTGGACGCTCAGGCGAGAGTGATTCAGTGTGGCGGCATTCCCGAGGAGCTGCTCGGCCTGGACCGGTTCGACGCGCGGGCGCGCGTGGTCGAGTTGCTGGAGGAAAGCGGCCTCGTGGAGCGCGTCGAGGACCGCGTCATCCAGACGCCCTACGGTGATCGCTCGGGCGTGGTGATCGAGCCATGGCTGACCGACCAATGGTATGTGGACGCGGCGACGCTCGCCAGGCCGGCGATCGAGGCGGTCCGCTCCGGCGCGATCCGCGTGGTGCCGAAGACGTGGGAAAAAACCTGGTTTCAGTGGCTGGAGAACATCCAGCCCTGGTGCGTCAGCCGCCAGCTCTGGTGGGGCCATCGCATCCCGGTTTGGTACCAAAAGGGTTTGGACAAGGAGCGGCTTACCGAGGCGGACCTGCGCGATCCGACGAAGGTGCACGTCTCGCTCGCTGGTCCGGCCGATCCGGAAAACTGGGTGCAGGAGGACGACGTGCTCGACACCTGGGCTTCGTCGTGGCTCTGGCCGTTCGCCACCCTGGGCTGGCCCAATCCGGCCGCGCAGCAGTCGGCCGGGCTCGATCATTTTTACCCGACCACGACACTGGTGACCGGGCCGGACATCATCTTCTTATGGGTCGCGCGCATGATCATGGCGGGCCTTGAGTTCATGCGTCCGGGCGAGCCGATCGAGCGCCGGATTCCGTTCCGGCACGTCTATTTCACCGGCATCATCCGTGATCAGCAGGGCCGCTAGATGTCCAAGTCGCTCGGCAATTCGCCGGACCCGCTCGATCTGATCGAGAAGTACGGCGCCGACGGGCTCCGGTTCGGCATTGTGTCGATCGCGCCGCAGGGGCAGGACATCCGCTTCCAGGAGGATCGGATCGAGAGCGGCAAGAATTTCTGCAACAAGCTATGGAACGCCTGCCGGTTCCGGCAAATGAGCGGCGAGGCGGGTGACAATTCGACCCTGGAGGCGATCATCAGCCGGCTCGACCCCGCCCGGTTTGACGCCGATGACCATGCCATTCTCGACCGGCTGTTTTCCGCGACCCGTGAGGTGGGTCGCTGCTTCTATGCGTACGAGTTCAGCGCGGCGGCGCAGACGTTGTACGGTTTCTTCTGGAGCGATTTCTGCGACTGGTACGTGGAAGTTTCGAAGTCGAAGCTGCTGGATCCGGTGACGAAGCCGAACTGCCTGGCGATCCAGGACCTGGTGCTGCGGCAGACGTTGCTGTTGTTGCATCCGTTCATCCCGTTCATCACGGAGGAGCTCTGGCACCTGCTGGGCTACGCCGGCCCTGAGCTGGCCGAACCGGGGGCCGGGGGCAGATTCATCGAGGATGTGCGGTTGGAAAACGCGTCGCAGATCGCCGCGACCTCGCTTTTGCATGGGCTGACACTCGATCGGGCGGCGGTGGCGGAGGTGGAAAAGTTGAAGGAGTTTGTCGCCCAGGCGCGGGCCCTCAAGGCCGAGCATAATCTGGCCAGCCGGCGCGACGTGACGTTTTTCGTCATCGCCGGTGACGCGGAGTGGAAGGTGGTGGCGGCCAATCTCACGAGCCTCAAGCGGATGGCCGCCGCGGCGGAAATCGGGCGGCGCACCGAGGTCGACGGCGCCCCGGCGGTTGTGACGCCGCTGGGCACGCTCTACCTCGATCTGGCCAGCACGGTGGATCTCGGCGCGGAAAAGATGCGGCTCGCAAAGGAGCTCGAGCAGATCACCAAGCACATCGCGGGAACCGAGGCCCGACTCTCGAATCCTGCCTTCGCCAGCAAGGCGCCGCCGGCGGTGCTCGAAGGCGCCCGCAAGCAACTGGCCGAGCAGCAGGCGAAGCGGGTGGAACTGGCGCGGCTGCTGCAGGCGCTGGGGTAGGGGCGGCCAGCCGCCGGGCGCGACGAATGGAACCGGGACCGCGAGACGCGCGACGGGTTGCCGGCGGCTTGACTGGCTCTACGCCGTAGATACGTTGGGCTGCATGAGAACATCCGTCGCCCGCTGGGGAAACAGCCTTGCCCTCCGCATTCCCCGCGACGTCGCGATCCAGTCGCGGCTCGTGGAAGGCGTGGAAGTCGAGCTGGCGGTGAAGTCCGACGGCTTCGTGGTGCGCCGCAGCGGACCGAGCTATGTCCTCGCCGATCTGCTCGCGGGTGTGCGGTCGGGCAACCGCCACGCTGAGGTTGCGACTGGTCCGGCGCGGGGCGGCGAAGGGTGGTGAGATGAAAAATCGCGCGCCGGAACGGGGCGATTTCGTCTGGCTCGATTTCCAGCCCCAGGCCGGACACGAACCGGCGGGGCGTCGTCCGGCCTTGGTGCTTTCGCACCACTCGTACAACGCCAAGGTTGGGCTCGCCGTGTGTTGCCCAGTGACATCCCAAACCAAGGGTTACCCTTTCGAAGTGCCGGTGAGCGCGGCGGGTGTCACTGGCGTCGTGCTCGCCGACCGCGTCAAGAATCTCGACTGGCGCGTGCACCGGGCCGAGTTCATCGCGGCGGCATCCGACGAGGTGGTGGCCGAAGTGCTCGCCAAAGTACGGGCGATCATCGAGTGAAACCGTTCTTTTTTTGTGTCCAATTGTGCGGGCTGGTCCTGGTCGCGGTGGTCGGCAGGGCGGACGTGGCCTACCCCAGACCCCGCGAGGGCGACGTCGTGCTCCGCGATTTTGCGTTCGCGTCCGGCGAGATGTTGGCGGAACTGCGGCTCCACTACCGCGTGATCGGCCGGCCGCAGCGCGATGCGCAGGGCCGGGTGAGCAATGCGGTGCTCATCTTGCACGGGACGACCGGGAGCGGCGCGGATTTTCTCCGGCCGGAATTTGCCGGCGAGCTCTTTGGGGCCGGCCAGCCCTTGGATGCCGCCCGGCACTTCCTGATCCTGCGCGACGGCATCGGCCACGGCCGGTCGGGCAAGCCAAGCGACGGTTTGCGGGCGAAGTTTCCGCGCTACGGTTACCGCGACATGGTGAAGGCGGACCAGCGCATGCTCACCGAGGGCCTCGGGGTGAATCACCTCCGGCTCGTGCTGGGCACCTCGATGGGCGGGATGCACACCTGGCTGTGGGGTCAGCTGTACCCAGATTTCATGGACGCCCTGCTGCCGCTGGCGAGTGTGCCCGGCCAGATTTCGGGCCGGAACCGGGTCTGGCGCCGCATGATCATCGATGCGATTCGGGGCGACCCGGAGTGGCGGGACGGCAATTACACCGCGCAGCCCCCGGCCGTGCGACTGGCGGCGCAAATGTTGTTTTACGTCAGCAGCAATCCGGTGCTGCGCCGCGAGGCCGCGCCCACGTTGAGCCAAAGCGATGCCGTGCTCGACGCGTTTGTCGCCAGCCACGGGAAAACGGCGGACGCCAACGATCTGCTCTACGCGTTCGAGGCTTCCCGGGACTACGACCCGGGGCCCGCGTTGGAGACGATCCGGGCGCCGCTCGTGGCCATCAACTCGGCCGACGACCTCATCAATCCGCCGGAACTCGGCGTGCTTGAGCGCGAAATCAAGCGGGTCGCGCGCGGCCGGGCCGTGACGATTCCGTCCAGCCCCGAGACCCGGGGACATGGCTCGCACACGGTGGCGAAGCTGTGGAAGCAGGAACTCGAGGCGCTTTTGCGCGAAAGCGCGCGGTGAAGGCGCCGCTGTTTCGGGTGGCGGTCGGGGCCGCCGCCACTACCGTGCCGCGCATGGCTTCAAAGAAAATTCGCTGTGGCGTCGCCGGGGTTGGCTCGCTCGGCCAGCACCATGCGCGCATCTACGCGGCGCTGCCCGGCGCCGAGCTGGCCGGCATCTTCGAGTCGAACGACGCCCGGGCGGCTGAGATTTGTGCGCAGCACCAGTGCCGCCGCTTCACCACGCTCGAGGAGCTCGGCGCCGCCTGCGACGCGATCTCGGTGGTGGTGCCAACCGATCAGCACGCGGCCGTGGCGCTCCCGCTCCTGGCCCGGGGCGCGCATCTCCTGATCGAAAAACCGATTTGCGCCTCGTTGGAGGAGGCCGAGCGGGTGCTGGCGGCGGCGCGCGCGGCCAATTGCATTGTGCAGGTGGGGCACGTCGAGCACTTCAACCCGGTGATGAGTTTCCTGGAAAAGGAAATCGACGAGCCGCGTTACATCACCGCGGAACGCCTGGCGCCGTACCAACCGCGCGGCACCGAGGTGGGCGTGGTGCTTGATTTGATGATCCACGACATCGGCATCGTGCTCGCCCTGGTCAAATCACCCCTCGCGAAGATCGACAGCGTGGGTGTGACCGTGCTGTCAAAAAGTGAGGACATCGCCAACGCCCGCCTCCAGTTTCAGAATGGTTGTGTGGCCAATCTGAGCGCCAGCCGGATGAGCACCAAGAAAGCCCGCGAGATCCGAATCTTCCAGGGCGACGCCTACCTTTCGCTCGATTTCATGAACCAGACCGGGCACCTGGTGAAGAAGAGCGACATCATCGCCTACGGGCTCAAGCTGAAGATCGGCCTCGTGAAGGCGGGAGACCTGGGCGCGATCCCGGTGCGCCAGATTCCGATCGAGAAAGGCGAGCCGCTCGCGCTGGAGCTCGCGCATTTCATCGAGAGCGTGGTGCGGGCGAAACAGCCGAAGGTCGGCGCGGCGCTGGGCAAGAGCGCGCTGGAAGTGGCGATCACCATCACGGAGCAGATCCGGGAGGCGGAAAGAAAATCGTGAAAGCGGGCAGCGGGCACCGGGCAATTTCCAAGCCGGGACGGAACCCACCGCGCCGGCCGAAGTGATCGGGAATTTTCGATTTTCGCTGGCCGCTTTTCAGTTTTCACGATTCCCAATTCCAGCATGACGCCTTTGCTGCCCTTCCGACTTCCGCCGCCGGCCGCCGGCCGCGTCGATCTGCTGATCGTCGCGGGTGAACACTCGGGAGACGAGCACGCGGCGCGGATGGTCCAGGAACTCCGGGCGAAGCAGCCCGGAGTCGTGGTGGCGGCGCTGGGTGGATCGGCGCTGGCCGCGGCCGGAGCACAGTTGTTGCACGATTTGACGTCATCGTCGGTGGTGGGACTCGTCGAGGTCCTGAAAAATTATTCGTTTTTCAAGGCGCTTTTTGGCGAGACGCTGCGGTGGATCGACGAGCACCGGCCGCGCGTGGTGTGTCTGGTCGACTATCCCGGGTTGAACCTGCGCCTGGCAGCGGCGCTGCGGGAGCGGGGCCGGTCGGTCCGGGGCGGCGGCGCGATCAGGACGGTGTACTATATTTCGCCGCAGATCTGGGCGTGGAAGGCGGGCCGGCGCTTCACCATGGCGAGGGATCTCGATGCGATGGCGGTGATTTTTCCGTTCGAAGTGCAGTGTTATGCCGACACGACGCTGCCGGTGGAGTTTGTCGGGCACCCCTTTGTGGCGGCGGACCATGTGGCGCCGGTGCGCTTCGATCCGACGGGGCCGATTCTCCTGTTGCCGGGCAGCCGGGTGCAGGCCGTGCGGCGGATTTTCCCGTTGCTGCTGGGCGGCTTCGCGGAGTTCGCGCGCGAACGGCCAGAGGCGAAGGCCGTGGTGCTGTACCCGAGCGATGACATCCTGGCGGTGCTGCGCGCGGGGAATCCTCCGGCGAACGTGCAACTCGTTTCGGTGGGCGGAGGTGGGGCGGACACGTGGCGGCCGGCGGAGCCGGCGCACGAAGCAATCGTCCAGTCGGCGGCGGCGGTACTCACCTCGAGCGGCACGATGTCGATGCATTGCGCGCTGGCGGGGATTCCGGGGGCGGTGGCGTATCGGGCCAACTGGCTGACCTACCTGCTCGGCAGGATGCTGGTGCGGGTGGAGCACCTCGGCATCGCGAATCTTCTGCTCGGCGAGCCGATGTATCCGGAGTTCATCCAGGGCGCGGCGACGCCCCGGGCGCTCGCCGCCGAATTGCGCGACTGCACGACGACGGCGGCGCGCGTCGCCCGGACGGCGGCGCAGGCCGCACGGTTGCGGGCGGTGGTGGCGCAGCCGGCGGGTGGCACGGCGGCGGATTGGTTGGCTCGGCAGTTCTGAAGTCATGAAAACGAAACTGGCGCCAGGGAGGGTTTAGCATTCTCTACAGCAGATGCCTGGCCCCCACATTTCCCGATCGCCGCGTGAGCGACGCAGCCGGTTTCTGCCAGGGATTGTGTTGGTCGGCGGTCTGATGTTGACGATTTCCGGCTGGCTGATTGAGCGCGCGCATGTGCGGGCGGAGGACGTGGCGCGCTTCGAGCGATTGCAGGAGCGGCTGCTGGAGGCGGCGGACAGCCGGTTTCGCGCGGCGGAACAGGCGCTGCACGGCGGTCGGGCGCTGATTGGTGGGGCGGAAAATCTTCCCCGCGGGAGTTGGACGCGTTTTGTCGAATCGATGTCGCGCTTTTTCGACCATGGCGTGGTCGGGCTCGGCTATGTGGAACGGGTGCAACGCGAGCGGCTGGAAGAGGTCGAGCGGCGGGTGCGCGCGGAGGGTCTCGCCGATTTCACGATCGAGCGCCGCGGTGAAAATCCCGAGCTCTTCGTGGTCACACTGATCGAGCCGGCCGCGCGCAACGCCGCCGCGCTGGGCGCAGACGTGGGTGGCGGCACCACCCGGCGCAGTGCGGCGGTGCGGGCGATGCGGACCGGTGAGGCGGTCATCACGAAATCGATCGCCCTGATCGAAGGCGCGCAGACCGCCCGCGGCGCACTGCTGTTTCTGCCGGTGTACCGCTCCGATCAGCCACCGGGCGATCCCGAGGAGCGCCAGCGGATGTTGCGCGGCTGGGTCTATGCCTCGCTGCGAGTCGACGAACTCCTGCGCAACATCGGCGCGGTTACCGAGGGGCAGATCGACTACGAGGTTTTCGACGGCAGCTCGGCCACGCCGGAATCTTTGTTCTTCGATGCGGACGGCCGCTTCGCGTTTGGCGACACGACCTGGCGGGGTGGGGCGTCCGATGGGGCGGGGTTGGCCGCGAGTGTGAGCCGGACGGTTTACGGACACACCTGGATGCTCCGGATGCGAACGACACCGGCCTTTGACGTGGTCGGCAACCGCTGGCGGGGTTGGCTGATTCTCGGCGGAGGCGTGCTGGTGAGTTTTATGAGCGCGGGATTTACCTGGACGCTGGTTGGTGCGCGCGCCCGCGCGCTGGCGCTGGCCGAGCGGATGACGGCCGATTCGCGTCGGCTGGCACTGGTGGCCAGCCGCACCGCCAGCTCGGTGGTGCTGACCGATCCGCACTGGCGAATCGAGTGGGTCAACGAAAGCTTCACGCGCTATTTCGGTTACACCCTGGACGAGGTGAAGGGCCGGCAGCCCGGGGAACTGCTCAGTGGCCCCGACACAGATCCCACCGTGATCGCCGCGATCGGTTCCCAAAGCGCAGCGGGACAGCCGTTCAAGGGGGAGGTTCTCAACCGGGCGAAGGACGGGCGGGCGGTGTGGGTGGAACTCGACGTGCAACCGCTGCGGGACGACAAGGAGGTGGTCACTGGCTTTGTGGCCGTGCAGCTCGACATCACCGAGCGCAAGCGCTTCGAGGAGGAGTTGGCAAAGAAGGAGGCGCTTTTCCGCATAATTTTCGAACGCGCGCCGGTGGGCATCTCGTGGATGGTGAGTCGTCGGGCGGAGACGCGCATCGTCAACCCCGCCCACGAGCGCATCACCGGCGTCCTGGCCGCGCAGGCTCACGATACGAACAGTTACGTCGCGGTCTCGCATCCCGAGGATCGCGCGAAGCAGTCTGAGTTGCTCGACCGGCTTTACCGGGGCGAGATCAAGGAATTCCTGCTCGAGAAACGCTATCTGCGTCCCGATGGCAGCGCGGTCTGGGCGGCGATGAACACCGCGCTGTTCCCGAAAGCGATCGGCGAGGAGGCGCTGGAAATCACGACTCTGGTGGACATCACGGAACTGAAAAACGCCGAGGAGAAAACAGCGCGGCAGCAGCAGCAGTTCCGCTTCATCTTCGAGGCCACGCCGATCGGCATATCGTGGCGGCACGAACGCACGGACGGCACCATCGTGCGGCAGATCAACGACGCGCATCTGGCGATCTGCGGGCTGACCCGCGCCGAGGTCGAGCGCCCGGGGGTGTTTGCCAGCATCAGTCACCCGGATGAAATGGAGCAGCAGCGCGTGCTTTACGCCCGGATCGAATCGGGCGAGGAGCAGTCGATTTCACACGAGAAACGCTACGTGCGCCGTGATGGTTCGGTCGTCTGGGTGGTGCGCTCGGTGCGGCGCGAACCGTTGCCGGATGGCAGCTTTCAGGAAATCTCGGCGATCGTCGACATCACCGGCCAGAAACGCCAGTCGGAGGAGCTGCGGCTGGCCAGGGATGCGGCGGAGGCGGCCAATCTCGCGAAGAGCCAGTTTCTCGCGATGATGAGCCATGAAATCCGCACGCCCATGAACGGCGTGATCGGCATGACTTCGCTGCTGCTCGATTCAAAGCTGACGCCGGAGCAGCTGGACTGCGTCGAAACCATCCGGGGCAGCGGCGACTCCCTCCTCACGATCATCAACGACATTCTTGATTTCTCGAAGATTGAGTCGGGCCGGCTGGAACTTGAGCACGTGGTCTTCAACGTGCGCGCGTGCGTCGAGGGTGCGCTCGACCTGCTGGCGCCGAAATTCAAGGAGAAGGGGGTCGATCTGCTCTATGAGATTGGGAACGGTGTACCGGGGGAGGTGCATGGCGACGCGACGCGGTTGCGGCAGGTGTTGGTGAACCTGATCGGCAACGCGGTGAAATTCACCGAAATCGGCGAGGTCGTCCTTTCCGTGCAGGTTGGCGCGAGTGTGGACGGGCGGGTGGAGCTGTGCTTCGCCGTGCGGGACACCGGCATTGGCATTCCGTCCGACGGGATCGCCCGGCTCTTCCAGTCGTTTTCCCAGGTGGACGCCTCGACCACCCGCAAGTTCGGGGGCACCGGACTCGGCCTGGCGATCAGCAAGCGACTCGCCGAATTGATGGGCGGGCGCATGTGGGTGGAGAGCGAGGTGGGCCACGGATCGATCTTCCACTTCAGTATTCTGGCCGCCATGGCGGAAACGAAACCCCGTTCCTGGATGGCGCCGAATCCGGCTGCGCTCGCCGGGCGTTCACTCCTCGTGGTGGATGACAACGCCACCAACCGCCGCATCTTGTCCGAATTGGCGACGGGTTGGGGCATGACGGTGCGGGCGTTAGTTTCCGGTCCCGAGGTGCTCACGGCGCTGCGGGCCGGTGAACTCTTTGATTTGGCCGTGCTCGACATGCATATGCCGGAAATGGACGGTGCGATGCTGGCGCGGGAGATTCGCCAGTTGCGCGAGCCCGAGGCGATGCGACTCGTGCTGCTGTCGTCGATTGGTGCCCGCGAGGGAGTGGGTGAACCCACGCTGTTCGACGCGTACCTCACGAAGCCGGCCAAGCCGGCGCTGCTGTTGGAAACGTTGGCGGCGTTTTTCAAGAATACTCCGGTGCCGGAGCGTTCGGTCACGACCCAGCCGTTTGTGGCCGCGGTGGCGGCGGCGGCCACCCGCGCCGAACAGGTGCTCCTGGCGGAAGACAATGTCGTGAACCAAAAGGTCGCGCTGTTGATGCTCGGGCGGTTGGGCTACCGGGCGGATCTGGCGGCCAACGGCTATGAGGTGATTACGGCCGTGAGGCGCCAGCGTTACGACGTCGTGCTCATGGACGTGCAGATGCCGGAGCTGGACGGGCTGGAGGCGGCGCGCCGGATTTGCGCGCACTGGACGGAGCGCCGCGATCGGCCGTGGATCATCGCGATCACCGCCAACGCGATGCAAGGGGATCGCGAGGCCTGCCTGGCGGCGGGGATGGACGACTACATCAGCAAGCCGATCAAGACCGAGGAGCTGGCCGCCGCGATGGAGCGCGCGCGGGTGGAGATTGGTAAATGGTGAATTGGTCGCGGTAGTTTCCCATCGCGGCGACCGCAGCCGAAGGAAGCAAGCAGCTGGTCACAGAGGTCACTGAGGCCCGGCCGGAGGGCACAGAGAATACCGCCGGAAAACAACGCCCGCCTTCGCCAAGCCTTCGGCGCGGCAAGCACGAGCGTAGAGATCGGAAAAAGCAGGTGGAGTTACGACTGGTCTTTGTACTACACGGTTCGCATTTCTTGTTACGCGGCGAGGAACTTCAAGCGAAGATCCAGGCGGAGTAACCGCTAATCGGATTTCATCAATTGATGAAATCTTCAAAGAGAGCTTCGGCTCATCGCCTTCGCGGCAAGTTTTTACGGTTCGCTCATCGCGAACTTTCCGGTCTGCGAGGCGCAGACCCCACAATCTGCCACCGGAGGCGATGAGCCGGAGGGGTGTTCCAAGTTTCGCCCCTTGGCGAAACTCATTGGCGGTTCCACCCTCTGCGCTCTCGATCAATTCCTTTGGCTTGCCCGCCGCCGGAGGGTTGCGGCGTCAGCCGCGCCAGGTTCTCTGGGATCTTTGCGGCTAAATTATCCTGGCTGTTCCGTTGGCTGCGGCCCTGAGCCGCGGTGCGATCTTCTGGGACAAAAAAATCTGCTCAGCCAGGATCGAAGTGGATCAATGGTAGCGCCGATCGTCGCCGGCACTCCGCCTCCGGCGCAAGATGGCGCTCAGACGGCTTCGTCGGCGGTGACCGGGGCGGCGTTTCTCGCCGCCGCTTCGCCGGAGGTGGAAACCAGGGCGCCAATTTGCGGCGCGACCTGCCGCCAGAGTGCGTCGGCTTTCCCGACGACAATCGCCCGGCACTTCGAAATCTCGGCCTCGCGGGCCGCCCGATTCTCGTCCGCGACCTTCGCGAGATCGTCGAGGTTGTAGAGAAAGACATTTTGCAGGTCGGCCACGGCGGGGTCGACGTCGCGCGGCAGGGCCTGGTCGATGAAGAAGAGCGGGCGGGCCGGGCGGCGCTGCATCGCCGTCCGGGCGGCCGCGAGCGAGATCACGAGGTCGGGGGCCGCCGTGGCGCACACGACGACGTCGAACTCCGCGAGGCGCGACTCGCGCTGTTCGAACGGCATCGCGCTGGCCCCGAACGACGTCGCCAGTTCCATCGCGTGCGCAAAATTCCGGCTGGCCACGGTCAACGCCGCCGCCCCCCGGCTCTGAAAGGCCCTGGCGGTTTTTTCCCCGATGTCGCCGGCGCCGAGCAGCAGGATGCGCGTGTCGGCCAGCCCGCCAAAGATGTTGAGCGCCAGCTCGACCGCGACATTGGCGACGCTCACCTGGCCCGCGGTGATGGCGGTGGTGGTGCGGACATGCTTGGCGGCCTGGAATCCCTTTTGGAAAACCCGGTTCAGGACGGGGCCGGTCGTGCCGCTCGTTTGCGCCGCGGCGTAGGCGGCCTTCACCTGGCCGAAGATCTCGGTCTCACCCAGCATCTGGGAGTCGAGGCCGGCGGACACTTCGAGCAGGTGCTGCACCGCATCTCGTCCGCGCAGGTCGAGGCGGATTTTTTCGAATTCGCCGGCGTCGAACTTCTGACGGGTGCAAAATGCCGCGCTGACGCGGGCGACCGCCTCGGCGTTGGTGGCCACGCCGTAGAACTCGACGCGATTGCAGGTGTTGAGCATCGCAAACTCCCGCAACTCCGCGATGGTCCCGAATTGCGCCTGCAGGGCGGTGGCCGCGTCGGCGCTCAGGGAGAGTTTTTCCCGTATGGCCAGGGGCACCCGGTGGTGGGTCGCGCCGATGACGAAGAGTCCGGGCGTGCTCATGGGGCGGGCGGGGCGGGGCGGGCGATTGCGGCACCGGCGGCGGCGTGCCGGCTGCGCTCCACCACAAAGAGCGACAGCATCGCGGCGATAAAAAGCATGAGGCAGGTCCAGGCGAAGCGTCTGGCGAGCAGCACCCCGCGCAGTCGCAGCCCGAACGCCGTGGCGGCGGCGGACCAGACGGTCAGCGTGACGAGGATCTTCGTGCTGTGCACGGCCGCGGTGTCGCGCAACCAGTGAAACGAACCGACGAGCAGCGCAATCCCGAGGATGGCCGCCCCGGCGCCGAGGAGCCGCACGCCCATGTGATCGAGATCGCGGATGGAGGGGAGGAAGGAGAACCAGCCGCCGAGCTGTTTCGATTTCAGCGAGTAGTTTCGCAGCAGGAACATGATCGAGGTGAGCGCGAGGAGACCGAACACGCCGTAGCTGAAGACGGCGAGGGCCGCGTGCAGTTCGATCCATGGGTTGTGACCGAAAATATGGGTGCGGGCGGTCGCATCCCAGCCCGGGAGACCGAGCGAAATGAGCGTGAGGGTGGACGCGAGACACGCCGTGAAATAGCCCAGCAGACTGAGGCGGAAGGTGGCGCCGACGACGAGGTAGAGGGTGATCGCGGACCAGGCGGTGAACTGATAAATTTCAAACTGATTGCCGAGCGGGCAGCCACCGACGGCGCGCCCGCGGATGCCGAGGCCGATCAGTTGCAAAACATAGCCGGCGGCGATGAGAGCGTACGCAATCCCACTGGACGGTTTTCCCTGGCGCAGCAGCGCGATCGTGCCGTGGGCGAAGCCGGCGAAGTAAAGCGCGGCGGCGGCCCAGAGCCACATACGATCGGTGAAGGCGGCAAGCATCGGGTGGCGACGTTAGGGGGAGGGGCGCGCGGGGCAAGTCTCGCGGGAGATCCGGCAAAGGATGCGCCGGAAAACGCAAGCGTTGCATGATTGTGGCCAGGCTTGCCGTGCACGATCGACGCGCCACATTACCACCGAATTCCACACCCCTGATGAAGCCAGCCCGAGATTCGCGCATCGATACGTATATTGAAAAGTCGGCGCCGTTTGCGCGGCCGATTCTGCATCAGCTACGTGCGCGCGTGCTGCGCGCCTGCCCGGCGGCGGTCGAATCCATGAAATGGGGCATGCCGCACTTCGAGTATGCCGGCGGGATTCTGTGCGGCATGGCTGCGTTCAAGGCGCATTGCACATTTGGATTCTGGCACCAGGGAATGGAAAAAGTCCTGGGTGCGGACGGCGCGAAGGCCGAATCGGCGATGGGGAGCCTTGGTCGAATCACACGGCTTGAGGATCTGCCTGCAGACTTGACGTTGCGGCGCTACTTGCGGGCCGCAGTCCAGCTGGCGGACTCCGGCGCGCCGGCGCGACCGCGACCATTGGCGAAAAAGAAAGAGGCGAGGGTGCCGTCGGATCTGGCGGAGGCGCTGCGGGTGAATGCGATGGCGGCGCGGACGTTCTCCAATTTCAGCCCGAGCCACCGACGCGAGTATGTCGAGTGGATCGAGGAAGCGAAACGGTCCGAGACCCGGCAGAAGCGCCTCGCCTCGACGGTCGCGTGGCTGGGCGAGGGCAAGTCGCGCAACTGGAAATACGAGAACTGCTGAAACTCACCCAACCCAGGGTCGCGACGGGCGAATCAGAATCTCTTCGACGGTGGCGCGGGCCGGGAGCATGGCGGCGAACCACACGCAGGCGGCGATGTCTTCCGGCTGCATCATGCGGGCGCGGGCCTCGGGCGGGGGCGGCAGGGCGCGTTTGTTGAGAATCGCGGTGTCGATGTCGCCGGGGAAAACGCAGCACGCACGGATGCCGTTGGGGCGTTCCTCGGCATTGATCGTCTGGGTGAGCCCGGTGAGCCCAAATTTCGAGATGACGTAGGCCGCGCCCGATTTCGCCGAGGCCTGCTTGCCGGCCTCGGAGCCGATGTTGACGATCATGCCGGCCCCGGCGGCGCGCATGACGGGCAGAAACGCCTGCACCATGGCGAGCACTCCGTTGATGTTGGCATCCATCACGGCGGCATAGTCGGCTGAGGAGAGCTCGGCGAGGGAGCGGCGGGGAATGTTGTGGCCCGCGGCATTCACCAGGACATCGATTCGCGCGAAGCGGGCAAGGATGGCGGCCGCGGTCTGGGCCACGGCGTGAGCGTCACCCAGATCGCAGGGCAGGGCGACGAGGCGCGGCCGCGCGGCGGCGGGAGCCAGCTTAATCGTCGCGGCGAGGACTTCCGGCCGGCGGCCGAGGAGGGCGACGCGCCAGCCTTCGGCGGCAAACTTGAGCGCGGTCGCCCGGCCGACGCCGGAGCCGGCGCCGGTCACAACTGCGACGGGAAGCGGAGATTTCTTGGCGGACATGGGAAAGGGGCGAAGTCAGGGCGGTCGACGTCGGGCAGGCGAGCAAGAACGCGATCGCCGACATGACATGTTTTGCGCGGCGCGAGCTTGCCACGCCGCCAGCGGGATCTACGGTCCCAGTCCCCCTATATGAAACGCTCCCGCCTCCTCTGGATCGCCGCGCTCGCCGCGATCGTTCTTGCCTCGCCCTTCGCGTACGCCGCGAAGCCGGCCGCCGCCAAAGCCGGCCCCCAACTCGGGCTCCAGACCTGGACCTGCCGCAACATGGACTTCGACCAAGTCGTGGCCTTCGCGTTGAAGCACGGCATCACGCAGCTCCAGTTCATCTCCAAGCACATGGACCCCAAGGCGGCACCGGAGGAAACCCTGCGCAAGAAGGCGATCCTCGATGCGAAGGGTCTCGCGGTGTACACCTTTGGCGTCAATGGCACGGCGATGAACAAGGAGGAGAACCGCAAACTCTTCGAGTTCGCGAAGCTCGTGGGCGTCAAGGTCATCATCGTCGAACCGAAAAACCTGGCCGAATGGGACAATCTCGAGGAACTGGTGAAGGAGTACGATCTCAAGCTCGCGATCCACAACCACGGCACCGGTTCGGTCTACGGTGATCCCGCCACGGTGAAAAAGGTTCTCGCCGCACGCGACCGGCGCATCGGCGTGTGTCTCGACGTCGGCTGGGTGACCGCCGCGGGCTTCGACGCCGCCGCGGTGTTCCGCGACTACGGTGACCGCGTTTACGACCTGCATTTCAAGGACAAGGTCGTGGAAACGGCCGCCGACGGGAAAAAAGTCGCGACCGACACCGAGATTGGCAAGGGCCAGTCCAACTACGCGGGTCTGTTCGCCGAGATCAAGAAGAGCAAGTGGTCGGGCGTTCTGGCGATTGAGACTGACAGCAAGGGCTTCGCCGAAGATCCGAACCGCCTCGTCGCCGAAGCGAAGATGTTTTTCGCCGCGAGCCTCGCAAAGAAGTAATTCGAGGTGGAGCCCGTTGTCCCCAACGGGCTTGGTTTGAGAGGAAAACCGACACCCAAAAGCCCGATGGGGACATCGGGCGCCACCTTGAAGTTACCATGAAAACCCTTCTCACCTTCACGCTCCTGACCGCTGCCGCCGCCTTTGCGGCGGTGCCGCGGCAGCCGAACATCGTCTTCATCTTCTCCGACGATCACGCGTATCAGGCGATCAGCGCCTACGGTGAGGCGCGCAAGCTGCTCGAGAGCCCGAACATCGACCGCCTCGGCAAGCAGGGCGTGCGGTTCGATCGTTGCCTCGTGCCGAATTCGATTTGCGGTCCGTCGCGCGCGACGGTGCTCACCGGAAAATACAATCACCTGAACGGCTTCGTGAATAATTCGAATTCCACGTTCGATCCCACGCAGCTCACGTTTCCCAAGCTCTTGCAGAAGGCCGGCTATCAGACCGCGATTGTCGGCAAGTGGCACCTCATCTCGAATCCCACGGGTTTCGATTTCTGGCAGATTCTGCCGGGCCAGGGCGTTTACTACAACCCGCCGATGATTCGCATGGGCGAGCAAATCAAGCTTTCGGGTTACACGACCGACCTGATCACCGACGTCTCGCTCGAGTGGCTGCAGAAGCGCGACAAATCGAAGCCCTTCCTCCTGATGTGCCAGCACAAGGCGCCGCACCGCGAGTGGGCGCCGGCGCTCCGCCATCTCGGGGCGGACAAGGATCGCGTCTATGCGGAGCCGCCGACCTTGTTCGACGACTACGCTAACCGCGGAATCGCGGTGCGAGATCAGGACATGACCCTCGAAAAGACGATGAACGACCGGGACCTGAAGTTTGTGGCGCCCCCCGGTCTCACCCCGGAGCAGAAGAAGGAGTGGGACGCGTACTATGAGCCGCGCAACGCCAAGTTCCGCGCGGCCAATCTGGCGGGCAAGGACCTCGTTCGGTGGCGGTATCAGCGTTACATGCATGACTACACCGCCACGCTGCGCGCCGTCGATGAGAGCGTGGGGCGTGTCCTCGACTACCTCGACCAGGAGGGGCTCGCCGACAACACCGTTGTGATTTACGCCAGCGACCAGGGCTTTTATCTCGGCGAGCATGGCTGGTTCGACAAGCGGTGGATCTTTGAGGAGTCGGCGCGCACTCCGTTGCTCGTGCGCTGGCCGGGCGTGGCCAAGCCGGGCACGGTCAGCAAGGATATCGTCTCGAATCTCGATTTCGCGGAGACGATGCTCGATGCGGCGGGCGTTCCCGTGCCGGCCGAGATGCAGGGCCGCAGCCTCCGTCCGATTCTGACGGGTAAGCGCCCGGCCGACTGGCGGACATCTTTTTACTACCAGTATTTCGAATGGCCCGCGCCGCATCACGTGCGGCCGCATTATGGCGTCATCACCGATCGCTATAAACTCGTGCACTTCTTCGGCACGGTGGATGATTACTGGGAGTTGTACGATCGCGAAAAGGATCCGCACGAGCTACGCAACGTACTCGGCGATCCGGCGTACGCCGCCACGAAGGTCGAGTTGGAAAAAGAACTCACCCGTCTCCGCAAGGAATTGAAGGTGCCGGAGACAATTCCGCCGAGCTGGCTGGGCCGGCAAGGGGGCGAAGGGCAGAAAAAGAAACAGACGAAGCAGAAATGAACTGGGATGCCGGTGGCCGCCGCCGGGGTCCGGACATAGCGATATTTCGGCAACAATTTCGGAAAAATGCGGAAAGCGTCTTGTCATCCATTAGATGACAAGACCTTTCCAAATTCATCGGACTTTGGAGCGCGACCACACAACGACAACCTGACCCAGGCGGCAAACGACGCCTTAACATCGATACCATGCAATCGCTCCGTTTCGTCCTCTCTCTCGGGTTTGTTCTGGTGGACGTCGTTGCGACGCACGCCGCGACGCCGAAACCCAACGTCCTCTTCATCGCCGTCGACGACATGAACAACGACATCGGCTGCTATGGCAGTCCGATCGTGCAGTCGCCGAACCTCGACCGGCTCGCCGCCCGGGGCGTGAGGTTTGATCGCGCCTACTGCCAGTTTCCGCTGTGCAGCCCGAGCCGCTCGTCGATCATGACGGGGCTGCGGCCCGACCAGACGCGGGTCTTCGACCTGCAATATCACTTCCGCACGGGCCTGCCGGAAGTCGTCACGCTGCCGCAGCTCTTCAGGCGCCATGGCTATTACGCGGCGCGCGTGGGCAAGATTTTTCACTACGGCAACCCCGGCCAGATCGGGACGAGCGGCCTTGACGATGCGCCCTCATGGCAGGAAGTTTTCAATCCTGCGGGCGTCGACAAGACCGAGCACGAGCCCAAGGTCACGAATTACACGCCGACGCGCGGCCTAGGCCTGCGCTTGCCCCTAAAAAAATGACGGGACTTTTCTTCGGCGTTCTGCTACACAGCGGGGAAGATGCCAGCGGCCCCGCCGATCAAACAAACGCTTGAACTGCCCGAGAACGCGATCCTCGTGCGACAACTGCG
>SXSC01000107.1 GCA_005792355.1 Opitutaceae bacterium | reverse complement strand
TTTGAATAAGATGATAAATTTTCATTCTCCAACACATCGAGTGCCACGCCGGCAATTTGATTTTTTTCAATTGCATCTAATAGTTGAGAAAGGTTCACCACTTTTCCTCTCGAAGTATTTATTAAAAAAGGTCGTTGCTTTGGACGCCGATGCCGTGCCGCAGCCAGCGGCGCACTTCCTTCCCGTACGGACTGTTGAAGCGGGCGTGCTCCAGCTCGACCTGCAGCGCGGCCTTTTCCTCCTTCGAGCATACGTTGAGGCTCATCAACGCCTGCGCCGCCTCGCTGGCGGAGCGCTGCGTGAAATAGACCAGATAGATCGGCGCGCGTTTTGCCTCGAGCAACGCGGCGACCCGTTCGGTCAGCGGCGTCTCGGAATACTCGAATTCCAGCGGCACCGGGCGGCGATCGCTGCGCACGGTGACGCTCGGCGCGCCGGTCAGACGCGTCAGCTCCCGCTCGAAGAACCCGGTGGCCCCCAGCGTGGCCGACATCAGCAGGAAGCGCGCGCGCGGCATCGTCAGGAGGGGAACCTGCCACGCGTAGCCGCGCTCGGCGTCGGAGTAATAATGAAACTCATCCATGATCACCGCGCGGATGTCGCTGGTCGCGCCGCGGTGGAGGGCGATGTTGGCGAGAATCTCCGCGGTGCAGCAGAGGACGGGGGCCCGCGGATTCACGCTGGCGTCGCCGGTCATCATGCCGACATTTTCCGGGCCGAAGTCGCGGCAGAGAGAGAGGAACTTCTCATTGACGAGCGCCTTGATCGGGCAGGTGTAGACCGAGCGTTCGCCGGCGCAGAGCGCCTTGAAATGAAACGCCGCCGCGACGAGCGATTTGCCCGATCCGGTTGGCGTATTCAGAATGACATTGCGCTCGCCCAGCAGCTCGAGCATCGCCTCCTCCTGCTCGGGGTACAGCGCGAGGCCGCGGCCGGCGGTCACCGCGAGGAACCGCTCGAGGATCGCGTCGGCATCCGGGGCGGCACCATCCGCGCCGCGGAAAGGCGCGAGCGGGGCGGTGGACGCGGGCGGGTTCGACATCGCCGCCCAATGGCGCAGCGGCCGGGCGTCGTGTCAACTGCGCGGCGGTGGCGGCGGGAAGGAAGGGCGCTTGCCCCAGCGCCCGGGGCGGGTACCGCTCAGCGGCGGTTAGGCAACCGCCGCTCCCCCGGTTCCGCGAGGCTCACCCGCATCCATCACGCATTTCTTTGGGCGAACACTCGGCTCAGTCTCACGACTCAGCGCAGGCGTTCGATCGAATTGCGGCGCCCGCTGGTCTGCTCGGTGCTGTTCTCGTCGCGCTTGGCTGCGGCGGGCGGGTTCGCCGGGGCGGCGGTTGCCGGGGCGGCGGTGGCTGGTGCGGCGGTGGCACGAGCCGAGGCGGCCGCCGGCGCGGGCGCACCGGTTTGGGGTTGGGCGCTGCGCGAGTATGAGGGGCTCGCGGAATGATCCTGACGCGGGCGGTACGCCGGTGGCGGTTGCGCATGGTTTGGCGCTGCCGGGCCGGAGGTGGCTGCCGGAGGTGCGTCTCGCTGCGGCGACCCGCCGCGTGAGGAAGTTGTAGTTGTCCCCCGTTCCAGGCGGGGTCGTGATGGCGGGGGCGGTTGCGCAGTTGTCGCCACCGGAGCGGCTGAGTTCGGCGTACCAGGCTGGAAGGAACTATCGCCCGGACCTTGGCGGTCGAACCGGCCGCGCCGTTGCGTGCCGGTGTTGTTGTCGGGCGCAGTCGTGGTGGTTGGCGGCAGCCTGGTGGCCACGTTCGGCGTGAAACTCGCGACCGGCGGCACGACGGCGACGGACGGCAACGGAGCCGCGGGCTCGCCCGAGACCGCTCGGGGCGGGCCACGGCGGGCCGGGCCGGGCGTGTTGGGCGGGCGGACGGGCGGAGTGGGTCTGGCCGGGTCCCCCGCGACGCGCGAATCGACGTGCGGGGGACGCGAGAACGACGGCGGAACCGGACGTACGACCGGATGCGGCGTGTGATGCGCCCCGGCAAACCCCGGCCGTCCCGGATGCACCGGTGGCCGCCACTGCCGTGCTTCGGGATGGCGGGCGTAGGTCGGCGCGACGATTGGCACCGGCACGATCGGCCGGCGCCAATCATGCCCGTTCCATGGGCGGTGGCGATTGCCGACCCAGATCGAGTGACGGCGCCAGTCGCATTCGAAGGCGAGCCACGAACCGACGGGCAGCCCGAGGCCGAAGGTCACGAAGGGCCGGATGTAGGAAACCGGGCGATCGACAAACACATAGGACGGTTCGTAATACGGCACGTAAATCGCGCTCGACTGCGCGGGCACGATGCGAATGACCTCAAGGTCTGTCAGCACTTGCTGTTGCGGTGTGTCGACCAGCGTGCCGGCGGCGCGGGCGCGGGCGCGCAGGCGCTGGATCGCCTGCATCACGTCGACCGGTTGCTCGGCGAACGCATCGCCTACCTGTTTGGTCCATGGCAGGTTCTCATCCATCCATTTGAGGAGGTCCGGATAGTACGTGAGGGATTTCACGCTCTCATCCCACGCGCGATGCTCGATTTGGGAGCGATCGATTCCGGAGTCGCGCATTTGCCGCGCCGCAAGCACGATGTCCGTCGAGGCGGTCGAGGCGGGCAGGATCAACGCGATCAGGGCGTCCGGATAGAGCGCGATGGGGGCCAGCAATTGTTCGAGCTCCGCCGCCGACCGCCGTGCTCCGGCGGGCGGCGTGAGCGATACCAGATCGGAACCGGCGTACGGCGGCGCAACTGGAACCTGGGCGGAGGCGACGGGACCGGCGAGGAGCAGCAGGGCGATCGGCAGACGGAGGGTTTTCATCTGAGATGGAGGATTGCCTGATCAGACGTAGGGCAGGGTCAGCCTATTCACATTTCCGCTTTCCGCACGCGCCGGGTGGAGAAATGGGGGACAATTCCGTCAACGCGGAGCCCGATGCCTCCATCGGGCTGATCGAAATGCGGATGGCTCAAGACCCGAGGATGCGTTTCGATGGAGACGGTGGAGCTGCCGCCCACCAACCGACCCTTCAAAGCTGGGAATAGGCGGTCGGCACCAGGAAACGCGCGGTATTCTTCGAAGTGTTGTCCTTGTACCGCGGGTCGTCCTTCAGCTTGACCCAGCGGGGATCGGGCCCGAATTTTTTCCAATTGCCCAGGTGGGTGGCGAGATCGGAGCCCGACGTGAAGTAGCGCAGGTGCGGCAGGTTGGGCCCGGCGAGCGCCTGGCCAAAGAACACGGGCGACATCCCGAGCGTTTCCATGACCTCGATTTCGCCGGCGTCAAACATCTCCATTTTGTTGAGTGCCTTGAGCTCGCTGTGGCTCTCGTAGTCGCGCATTTCGAAGACGCGCGTCGGTGTCCTCGTCTTGGAGAATGCCGGCACAGCCATCCGGGGCATGCCCTTGAAGGCGAGGAGCAGCCAGCTGTCGATGCGCTCGAACGCCGGACTCGCCTTCGCGACCTGCAGGTAGGCGGCCCCGGCCTTTTGGACCGCCGGGTTGTTGTTGATCTCCGCATTGACGCTCACGAAAGACTCCAGCGTGGCGTGCGGGATGAGCAGCCAGAGCGGGGAGTCGGGAATTGGCGTCGAGGTCACGGTGGGTTTGTCGACCTTGATTTCGGTGAAGGCGCCGACGTTTTTCACCCCGCGCTGGGCGAGGGCCGGGAGCAGCGCCATTTCGAGGTAGGCGTCGAGCGCGCCCCGCGCCGCACTGGCCTTCAGGCGGGTCTCGGCTTTCAGACCGTAGCAGCGCAGTTCGTAATATTCGCGAGCCGCTGCGCCGCCCGGAGTGGCGGCCCGGCTGGTGGCGCCGGTGGCCAGAGTGGCGGTGGCGGCGAGCGAGGAGGTGAGGAAGGTGCGGCGAGTGGTGGCCATGTTGATTTGGATTTGAGTTTACCGACGAAAAGTTTTCACGAAAACCACGAGCGCCGCAACCTCGCTCTCCTTCAGCCGGCCCTGGAAGGCCGGCATGCGATCGGAGCCGCGCTCGTCTTTCTTTCCTGCGAGGATTTGCTTTTCGATTTCCGCGTCCGGGAGTTTGCTCTCGGAGAGGTCCTTGGCCCCCAGTTTTTTCCCCGCGGGCGTGCGGGCCTTGCCGTCGGCGCCGTGGCAGGGAGCGCAATACTCCGCGAAAACGTCGCCCCCATTGACGCCTTGCGCGAACAGCGAGTTCCCGAGTGGAAATAGTGCGATGATCAGGCGGAAAGCGCCCATGGATCTACGCCGCCGCAGAAGCCCCCGCTTGGCAATCCCGTAAGCCGGGATATTGCACCGCCGTGAAGGTGATTTTCGGAGAGATATCCGTCTGCCTTGAGGTTGCTCGAGGCAATCAACCGCGGATTACACGGATCAATCCTGGATGCAGACGGCCGTTATCCGCGCTCAATTAACCGGATCGTCAAATGGTTCGCCCAACTGAAAGGAAGCCGGATTTCATGAGGTCGCATCCGGGAGGGGTTACTGATAGGAAGCCGGATTTCATGGGGTCGCATCCGGGAGGGGTTTATGTGAGCATCACCCGCCGCGCGAAGTGGCACGCACGATCCAGGCGGGCGTCGCGATCGGTGCGTTAGAGGGCTTTTCGAATTTCCTCCGGCTTCAAACACGTGACATCGGTAAATTTCCGAAAGTCGCGGTCATAGCTGACGACCGGGGTCGCACGGTGGGCGGCGATGGCGGCCGCATAACAGTCCGGGAAATCAGCATTGATGCGGGCAAAGCGATCAAGCGCACTCAAGATCACGTTTTGGTCATCAATTTCGACGCCTTTGTGTAAAATGAGTCCGCGCAATTTCGGGCCAACCTCGTGCCGAGGAAAATTAAGGAAAGACCCGAGCACCCAAACAAGTTCGGTGACGGCGACATGGGTAAGGCGCAAACGGACGTTTCCCGATTCAGCGAGAGCGAACAGTTCCTTGGCCTTGGGCGATTGGGCAGGATCGTCTGCCAGCAAGAAGCGCAAGACGACGTTGGCATCGAGGATGAACGTTTTCATCGCGCATATTTTGCCGCGTAATGTTTTTGCCGGGCGGCCAGGAGTTCCTCTTTGGTGGGAGGCTTACGCCCTGACTTGAACACCCCGTAAAGCGCTGCGGTAGAAGCGACCGCCGGTTCCAAGAAAATTCGGTTTCCTTCAAATTGATAGACCAACTTGTCGCTTGGCCCGATGTGAAGAAACTCCCGGACCTTGGCCGGAATGGTGGTTTGCCCGTTCTGAGAGAGGGTGGAGGTAGTCATGGAAAGGAGAGTGTTTCTGTAGGGTGATCAGCATTCTTTAGTTGTATCCAATGTCAATGATTGGGGGGCTTGTCTGTCATCGGCGAGAGACCGGATCGCAGGGTGCAAACTTTGCACGTTGCACTCGGACCGGGCGTTGGCGGCCGTTCCCTGGCCACATTACACGTGCAAAGTTTTCCCCCTTCGACCCCTTCGACCGCGCGAGATCGAGGCGGATAAACCAAATCTGGTTCCCCTGTTCAGCACAGTTTTGAAACGCGAAGGACGCGAAGTTCGCGGAGAACTGCATTGATTGTTCCGCGTCCTCCGCGAGCTCCGCGTTTATCGTCCGGATTCCCGTGGTGGAAGTCCGCTCGCTCCGGACACCTCCAAGAATTTTGCCCGCATGATTATATTTCGAGCTACCGATCGTGCTTCATCGCCACCACCGGGTCGAGGCGCGCGGCCTGGAAGGCGGGGAAGAAACCGGCCGCGACGCCCACGACCACCGCCACTCCCACGCCGAGCACGAGAATCGCCGGCGGGAGCGAAAACTCCCACTCCGCCCGGTGCGCAATCAGCACCGTCGTCACCGCGCCCAGCCCCACGCCAATCACGCCGCCGGTTCCGCAGAGCAAAACGGCTTCATAGAGAAACTGGGCCTGGATGTCACCGCGCATCGCCCCGAGTGCGCGCCGCAATCCGATTTCCCTCCGGCGGCCCGCCACCGCCAGCAGCAGACTGTTCATGATCCCGGCGCCACCGAGCACGAGGGCGATACTGCCGGTGGCGCCCAACAGCAGCGTGAAGAGACGCAACTGCCGTTCCATTTCGGCCACGAGGGCGGCCGCGCTGGTGGCGGTGACCGCGAGACCTTCCACGCTGGTCTGCAGATATTCGACCGCGGCGGCGGCGACGTCGTCGGTGACCGCGCCCGCCCGATGGCGCGCGTAAATCACGCTGACCTCGGCGTCGTTGAACACGCGCGCGAACGTCGCGGTGTCCATCAGCACCGCCTGGTTGAGATTACCGGCGTGCAACTTGATTGCCTGCGCGGGCGCCAACACTCCGACGACCGTCAGCACGCGGCCGTCGATCGTCACCTGCCGGCCGAGCGGCGACAGCGCGCCGCTGCCCCGCAGGCTGGCGGCCTGATCGCGGCCGAGCACCACGTAAGGCTCGTTCCGATCCAGATCGGTCAGGGCCCGGCCCTCGGCCAGCGTGAGCGTGTTGAGATCGAAGAATTCCTCGGAGACGCCGAGCGTGTCGGCCTGCAGCTGCCGCCCCTCAAAACTGAGGTTGCCGCGCCGCTGCATCACGGGGGCCACCTGCTCTAGTTCGGGTTGCGCCGCCGCGAGATGACGGACGGTCTGGAGATCGATCACCGCCGGCCGGCGCGTCGCGCCGGCCGCGCCGCCGGAAACTTTGCGGATCGCGAGCACGTCGAGCCCGGTGCGATCGAACTGCCGCAGGGCTTCGCGCCGCACGATCAGCGTGAGCGCGAGCATCGCCACGATTGCACCCACCCCGATGGCGAGGCCGCCAAGTGCGAGCACGTTTTGCCGCCAGGCGTGGCGGAGCGAGGCGCCGGCGATGCGGAGGTTGAGGGTGGTCGGGGTCATCGGACGGCGAGCGCTTCGGGGGGGCTCAGGCAGCCGGCCGCGAGTGTGTAGTGGTGGTCGGCCCGGGCGGCGATGGCGGGATTGTGCGTGATCAAGACCAGGGCGGCGCCGGTCTCGCGGTTGAGCTGTTGCAGGAGCGCCAGCATTTCGCCGGCGGTGTGGACATCGAGGGCCGCGGTGGGTTCATCCGCCAGAATCAGCTTGGGCTGGCCGATTAGCGCACGGGCGATGGCCACGCGTTGCAACTGACCGCCGGAAATTTCCGAGGGCAGGTGGTGGGAGACCGCGGCCAGTCCGAGGCGGCCTAGCAGCTGGCGCGCCGCGGTGCCCGCCTCACCCGGATTCACGCCGCGATAGAGCAGCGGCACCGCCACATTTTCCTCGGCGGTGAGCCGGGGCAGCATCGGCGACGCCTGAAAGATAAAACCGAGCTTGCGATTGCGCATGAGCGTGAGCTCGTCGTCGGAGGCGGAGGCCACGTCACGTCCGTCGAGCCGATAGACGCCGGCGTTGGGCCGGTCGAGCAGGCCGAGCAGATTGAGCAGCGTGGATTTGCCGGAGCCGGACGGGCCGCTGATCGCCACGAAGGCTCCCGGCTGGACTTCGAGCGTGACGCCGTGCAGCGCGGGGACGGAAAGCGGGCCCACGCGGTAGGTCTTGCCGATGCCTTCGAGTTGGATGACAGGCGTCACGGCGCGACGGATTTGGCGTTGGCGGCAACCACGTCACCGGGCTGCAGGCCAGTGAGGATTTCCACCACCTCGGGCTGCGTGGCGCCGAGCGTGACCGGCACGGGCTCGGCGCGACCATCGGTTCCGCGGCGGAAAACCACCGCGCCCTTGGGCCCACGCCGGATCGCGCCGACGGGCACGACGAGGGCGGCGGGCGCGTCGTAGACCGTGATGTCGAGCCGGGCTGTCATGCCGAGGCGGACGACGGCGAGTTCCGCGGGACCGAGCGTGCCGGTCTTGACCTGAAGCTCAAAATACGGCCGGGCCCCGGAGGTAACCGCCTGCGAGGAAAGGTACGCCACCCGACCTTGCAGCGTGTGTCCGGCAAACGCGTCGCCCGTGATGATCACCGGCTGGCCGTGACTGAGGCGGGCGACATCCACCTCGTCGGCCCGGGCCTTGACGGAGAAGCCCTCGAGATTGCCGAGGGCGAGCAAAATGTCGGACTGATTGATGGTGCTGCCCTGCTCGTAAAAACCGTCGTGGCCGGAAGGCCGGCCGGCGCTGGGGCGCGTACTCGGCAGAATCACGATGCTGGCGAAAGGCGCATGGATTGAGGCGCGGCTGATCTTGTCGCCGAGCTCCTTCACCCGCAGCCCGGAATTCTCGACCTCGTAGCGCGCGATGGTGAGGCGGTCCTCGCTGGCGATGGCGCGCACGTTGGCGAGTTCCTCCTGGGCGGAGGTGAAATCGGCCTCCTGCGAGGCGAATTGCTGGCGGGCGCTGTCGAGTGACGCCTGGGCGATGATCCCGAGTTTGGAGAGCTGCTCCATCTCGGTGAGATTGCGTTTGTTCGCCTCGAAGCTGAGCCGGGCCTTCAGCAGCGCGCGCTGGGCGCGGGCGACCTCGGGGCTCTTGGGCCAGTTTTCGAGGCGGCTGAGTTCGGCGGCGGCCCGGAAGTTGACGCCCTCGGCGTTGCGCAACTCGACGCCAACCTCAGTCGTGTCGATGCGCGCGAGCAGCTGATCCTTCCGCACGAGTTCGCCGTACTGGAAATTTTTCTCGGCGAGGCGGCCGCGCAACGGTGCGGTGAGATTGCGGACCTCGAGCGGCTCGATGTTGCCGAGGAGGGCGACGCCCGTGCGGACGCGCGCGGGTTTGACGGTGTGCCACGTGATGCTCCGGGCGGCGGGTTCGGGTCGGACCACGCGCGCCCCGCGGCGGCCGCCGAGCCAGGCGAAGAGACCGAGCGCGACGAAGAGGGTGATCGCGGTGAGCATGGAGACCAGACGCACCTTCTGGATTCGACGGCCGAGCAGATCCTGCGCGGCGGCGCTCTCCTCGATTTTGAGAAAGGCCTTCTGCAACTCGGCGTGCTTGGACTCCAGTTCGGCGTGGAGTGAACGCTCGGAGTCGTGGACTTTCTTGAGATGAAGGAAGAGCTGCGCGTTTTCGATTGCGATGCCGGCCTGGCCGCAAATCGCGTCGAGCAACGTCTCATCCCGCGGAGTCATCGGGCCGGTGCGCCGGTTGAGGAGCTGAATGGCCCCGATGCGCCGGCCCTGGCTGTCGCCGATGGGGCGGCAGAAAATATCGCGGGTGCGAAAACCGGTCTTGCGATCGACCATGGGGTTGAAGCGCGGATCGGCATACGCGTCGGCGATGCGGACCGTCTCGCCCGATTCGAAGACATGGGCGGCGATGCCGTGGCCGAGCGGGATGCGGATTTCGCCGGAGCCCTGGGCGACGGGCGTCCACAGTTCATTTTTCTCCTCGTCGAAAAGAAAGAGGGTGCTGCGCTCGACCTGCAAGAATTCCGTCACGCGCTCCATCAGCTGAATGAGGATCTGGGGGAGGTCCGGCGAAGCCGGGACGGGTTGAGGCGCGGCGGGCATGATGTTCAGGGCGGGTTGGAGAGGCTGGCGCGGGCGGGGCCGGAATCGGGGCCGAGATCTTCGATGCGGATGCCCCAGGCGGCGAGGGTCGTGCCCAGCGTTTGTTCGAGCACGGTGATGGCGTTGAGATAGGAAACTTGGGCGCCGATTTCGTTGAGGCGGGCGCTGATGAGATCGTTCTGAAACGTGACGATGGCGAAATTGGTGGTGCGGCCCGCCTGGAGCTTGCCCTTCTCGATTTCCAGTTTGCGCTCGGAGAGTTCGCGGGCGACGGCGGCCACGCGCACGCGGCGCGAGGTCAGCTCGATCGTGCGCAACGCATCGCGCACCTCGATCTCGATGTTCTCCGTGATTTCGGTGACGTCGATCGCGGCCTTTTGCGCCCGGCCGCGCGCGCGCAGGAAGGTCTGCTTTCGGGTGAGGTCGCCGATCGGAACCTGCAGGGTCAGGTTGACATTCCAGTCCTCATTCTGACGCGTGAACGCCCGGTCGATCGCGGAGGGAAAGTTCGTGTCGCCACCGGCGAGCCGGTACCGGGAGCTGAGATTGAGCGACCAGAGCTGGTTGTTGCGGGCGGAGACGACACCGAGTTCGGAGATCGCCTTGCCCTGGAGGGCTTGTTGGTAGTCGGGGCGGTGCTGGAAGGCGAGGCGTCGGCAGGTCTCGAGGTCGCTGGCGAATTCCGGCAGCGCGAGCGGCTCGGTGGAAACGAAGAGGGTGTCGCGGTCGACATCGAGGATCTTGATGAGTGCGAAACGCGCCGAGTCGCGATTTGACTGGGCGGTGAGCAGGTTGAACTCCTGATTGGCGATGTCCGCCTCGGTCTGGATGATTTCCACGGGCGCCAGAATGCCGGAGGAAACCAGTGCGCGATTGATGCGGAGCTGCTCCCGGGCGCGGGTCACGGCGACTTCGCTGACCTCGACCTGCCGCTGCGCCTGCTGCAGGCTGCGGTAAACAAAAACGACGTTGGTGATGGTGGCGATGACGTTGCGTTTGAACTCCCAGAGGCTCGTCTGCTCGGAAAGGCGGGCGATGCGGAGATTGGCGAGATTGACCTCGAGGCCGCCGCCGCGCAGCAGCGGCTGGTCGAGCTGGAGGAACAGGCTCGAATCATAAGTCTTGGTCAGCGCGGTCGAACGGTCGGTCGCGAGATTGTCCCACACCAGGCCAAATCGCGCCCCGGTCGGAATGCGCTCGGAGAGCGCGGCGGAAACGGAGCCGGAGCGCGTCCGGGTGTCGACGCCGGCCGTGGTGACCGGGTTGTAACGCGCGGTCGAGGTCAGATCGACTTTCGGCACGAATTCATCCTGCGCGACGCGCAGATCGAAGCGCTGCACTTCGCGATCGAGCCCGGCCTTTTCCAGCGTGCGATTGTGGCTGAGTGCGAGCTGGATGGCGAGGCGCAGGGTGAGCGACTGTGTCGGAGGATTGGTCGCATCTTCGGCGCCGCCTGCGGTTGCCATGATTAGTCCGGCCCACAGCCCGAGCCCGATCCCCACTGTGCGGCTGCGACGTGCTGCTCGAAATCCGTGTCGAATCGTAGGCCGGAACATGAAATGGAAAAATAGGGCGAACGAAACCAAACCGGTCGAAATGGCATTGGCGCGGCCTCTGGTTGTCAAAGCGATATCCTGAACGCGCCGGGAATTGGGTGCAGCACCGAGAATTGGTTCGCACGACCACGGGCGACCGTTTTGCATCGGGGTTATTCCACCCATCATGGTCGCATCACTCAATATTGCATTCATCGGCACCGGCGTAATGGGCCGCAGCATGGCCGGTCATCTCCAGACGGCGGGTCACGTGCTGCACGTGTACAACCGGACCAGGGAAAAAGCCGCCGCGCTCCTGGCCGCCGGCGCGACTTGGCACGATTCCGCCGGGGCGGCCGCCGCGCACGCCGACGTCGTGATCACGATGCTCGGGTTTCCGACCGACGTTGAAGCGAGCTATCTCGGCACCGGCGGCATTGTCGAACAGGCCCGGGCCGGGGCTCTGCTGATCGACATGACCACCTCGAGCCCGGTGCTGGCTCGCCGGATTGCCGCGGCGGCGGCCCAGCGCGGGCTGACCTCGCTCGATGCGCCGGTGTCGGGCGGTGATCTCGGTGCGCGCGAGGCCCGGCTCGTGATCATGGTGGGCGGCGACGCGGCGGCCCATGCCCGCGCGAAGCCGCTCTTTGAGATCATGGGCAAGAATATTGCACTGCTTGGTTCCTCCGGCGCGGGCCAGTACTGCAAGATGGCCAACCAGATTGCCGTGGCCGTCGGCATGGTCGCCTGGGTGGAAGCGCTGGCCTATGCGAAAAAGGCCGGCCTCGATCCGGTCGCCGTGCATGCGAGCATCAGCGGCGGGGCGGCGGGCGGCTGGGCCATGACGAATCTCGCGCCGCGGGCACTGGGCGAGAATTATGCGCCCGGGTTTTATGTGAAGCACATCCTGAAGGATATGAGGATCGCCCTCGAGAGCGCGGCGGAGCTGAAACTAGACTTGCCGGGGCTCGCCACGGCGAAGCGGCTCTATGACCAGGTCGCCGCGCGCGGCTGGGAGGACTGCGGCACGCAGGCGCTATACCGGTTGTACCTCGCGATGTGAAATGCGATTTTCCGCTGCCGCGGTGCCCGCACCGCGCGGCGGGCAAGGTCAGTGGGGTCAGCCGATTGACGGCACCCTTGCTCCATTTTCCACCAGACCATCATTATGAAACTCCCCCCTGATTTCCGCAACCGGGTGCTCGCGCGCGAATGGCTCGCCGGGACCTTCCTCAATTTGGGTTCGCCGATGACCGTCGAGGTTGCCGGTCTCGCCGGCTTTGACTGGCTGTTGATCGATCACGAGCACGGCCCGGGCGGAGAGGACACCTTGTTGCACCAGCTGCACGCCGCCTCGGCGACGCCGGCGTTTCCGGTGGTGCGGATCGCGCAGAACGAGACGCCGCGCTTCAAGCGGGTGCTCGACATGGGGGCGCTCGGGGTGATGGTGCCCTACGTGAGCACGGTGGCGGAGACCCGGGCGGCGGTGCAGGCGATGCGTTACCCGCCGCATGGGATTCGCGGGGTGGCAAAATTCAATCGTGGCGCCGGCTTCGGCGGTGATTTTGAGGAATATTACGCCCACGCCCACGAGCGGCTGGTGACGGTGATTCAAATCGAAACGACCGAGGCGATCAAAAACATCGACGAAATCGCCGCGGTCGACGGGGCGGATGTGCTCTTCGTGGGCCCGACCGACCTCTCATATAACATGGGCATCCGCGACCAACTCGAGAGCGCGACGTTTACCGAGGCGCTGCGCAAGGTGAGCGACGCGGCGAAGCGACACGGCAAGGCCGCGGGGATTCTGGTGCACAACAACGCCCTCGTCCCCAAGGTCCGGGATCTCGGATACACGTTCACCGCCCTCGGCAGCGATGGCGGCGCCGTGCGCGCCGGGCTGCTCGGTTTCGTGGCGGCGCTGAAGGCGAAGTAACGCGGCGCGCCCGGGGAGTGCGGCCAGAATCCTGAGCGGATGCGCGCCCCGGGCGATTCCATCCTCCCGCGCGAATGAGCCCGGCGCAGCGCACCTGGGGCCTGATGGCCCTGCTCGTGGCGACGGTCGTGCTCGCGTATTCCCCGGTGCGGCACGCCGGTTTCATCTGGGATGACGACGCGCATGTGACCACCAACCCGGTCATCATCGGCCCGCTGGGCTTGCAGGAAATCTGGACGAGCGCGAAGGCGAATTATTTTCCGCTCACGATGACGAGCTTCTGGGTGCAGCACGCGCTCTGGGGGCTCAACCCGGCGCCGTATCACGCGGTCGGCGTGATCCTCCACGCCGGCTGTTCCGTAATTCTTTGGCTGATACTCAGACGACTCCGGGTGCCCGGGGCGGGTTGGGGCGCCGCGCTGTGGGCGCTGCATCCCGTGCAGGTGGAGTCGGTGGCGTGGATCTCCGAGCTGAAAAACACGCAGGCGTGTTTTTTCTTCCTGCTTTGTGTCTGGTGCTTTTTGCGGTGGGTGCGTCCGGGGGCTGCGCCGGTGGCGTCGCGCGACTACGGGCTGGCGCTGGGGTGCGCCGTGCTGGCGATTCTGAGCAAATCCTCCACCGTGATGCTGCCGGTCGTGCTGGGCCTGGTGTGGTGGTGGGTCGGCGGCCTGCGCGGGCGCGGCGTTCTTTGGCTGCTGCCGTTTCTCGCGGTGTCCCTGGCCGCGAGCGGCTGGACGATTTGGGAACAAAAGGTGAACTCGATGGCGAGCGGTCCCGACTGGCAGCACTCGTTGGCGGAGCGGTGCGTGCTGGCGGGGCGGGTGGTGTGGTTCTACCTCGGAAAACTCGCCTGGCCGCAGCCTCTCATCTTCATCTACCCCCGCTGGGAGATCGCTGCGGCGGAGGTGCTGGCCTGGACGCCCTTCGCGGCCCTGGTGGCGGTGGCCGCGGTGCTGACCTGGAAACGCGACACCTCCGCCCGGCCCTGGTTCATGGCCGGCGCGTACTTTGCCGTATCGCTCTTTCCGGTCCTCGGTTTCTTCGACGTGTTTTTCTTCCGCTATTCATATGTGGCGGATCACTTCCAGCACCTCGCGAGCATCGGACCGCTGGCGCTCGCCGGCGCCGGCCTGGCGCGCGCGCTGGATTCGCCGCCGGCGGGGGCGCGGGCCGTGCGCGCCCTCGGGGCCCTTGCTCCGGCGGGGGTGCTGGCGGTGCTCACGTGGCAACAATGCGCCATCTATCGCAACTCGGATTCCCTGTGGAGCGACACGGTGGCGCGCAATCCGCGGGCGTGGATCGCGCACGTGAATCTGGGGGTGGAACTGCTGGCCGCCGGCCGCGCGGACGCGGCCATTGCGCACTATCGCGCCGCGCTCGAACTTCGACCGGGCGCGGCGGAAATCCAAACCAACCTGGGCGGCGCCCTGCTCAAGCTCGGCCGCGTCGAGGAGGCAGTGGCGCCGCTGGAGGCGGCCGTCCGGGCCAAACCGGAGATGGCGGATGCGCAGAATTCGCTTGGGCTCGCGCTCGCCGGCGTGGCCCGGTGGGCGGAGGCCGAGCGGGCCTACGAGACGGCGCTCCGCCTCAAGCCGGATTTTCCCGCGGCCTTGTACAATCTCGCCCTGCTGTTGGTGCAAGGCGCGCGGCTGCCCGAGGCCATCGTCCGGCTCGAAGCCGCCGCCCGGCTGGCGAGCGACCCCGCCACGCGCAGCGTGGTGCACCGCCGGCTGGCGGAGTTGCTGGCCGCGACCGGCCGCGTGGCCGACAGTGCCGGGCACTATGAAACCGTGCTGCGCTTGAGTCCGCCCGACGTCGAGGCCAGAAACGTGCTGGCCGGGCAATTGTTCCAGCTCGGTCGCATGGCCGCGGCCGCGGCGCAGTACGAGGTTCTGGTGCAGCAGCAGCCCGCTTCGGCCGACGCGCAGCAGAACCTCGGCAGTGCCCTGCTGCAGCTGGGCCGGTTGGCCGACGCCATCGCGCGCTATCGGGAAGCGTTGCGGTTGCGACCGGACTTTGCCGATGCCCACGCGAATCTGGCGATCGCCCTGGCGCGGACCGGGCGGATCGATGAGGCCGTGACGGAATGCGAAAGCGCCTTGCGGGCGGCGCCTGGTCATCCGGTGGCCGGGCAGTTGCTCGGAGAGTTGCGCGTGACGCGCGGGCGCCCCTAGAGTTTTTCCCATGCGAATCACCGCCATGCACATCACGCCGATCGCACTCGGCGATCCGCCCCTGCTCAATGCCGCCGGGCTCCATGCGCCGTACTGCCTGCGGACCGTGGTCGAATTGACGACCGACCAGGGGCTCACCGGGCTGGCCGAGGTGCCCGGGAGCGTGGCGGTGGATCAGGCGCTGGCGGCGGTGCGGGACACGGTGATCGGCAGCGATCCGCTCAACTGGCACGCCCTGCGGGCGAAGCTCGCCGGGCGTTGCGCGCCGGAAGCGTCGGTGGCGCGGGGCGACAAGCCGTGGGATGGCCGCACCCGGGTGCAGGTCTACAGCGCGCTCGACGTCGCCTGCCTCGATCTGCAGGGCAAGGCGTTCGGCGTGCCGGTGGCGCACCTGCTGGGCGGCGTGGTGCGCGAGCGCGTGCCGTACTCGGCGTATCTTTTCTACAAGTACGAGGGGGCGGGCGGCGAACTCGCCTTTGGCACCGATCCGGCCGCGACCGGCTGGGCGGCGGCCCGGCAGCGGGCGGCGTTGGATCCCGATGGCGTCGTGGCGCAGGCGGAGGCGATGGTGGCGGAGTTTGGCTTTGAATCGATCAAGTTGAAGGGCGGTTGCTTCGCCCCGGCGCAGGAGGTGGCGGCGATGAGGGCGCTGCGCCGGCGTTTTGGTCCGCACGTGCCGCTGCGGCTCGATCCGAATGCGCTCTGGACCGTCGAGACCTCGATCCAGTGGGGCCGCGAACTGGAGGGCGTGCTCGAATACCTCGAGGACCCGTGTCGCACCCAGGACGGCATGGCCGCGGTGCGCCGGGCGCTGAAGACCCCGCTCGCGACGAACATGTGCACGACGTCCTTCGACGATTTGCCGGGCAGCGCGCGTCTGGGTTCCGAGGACATCATCCTCACGGACCATCATTTTTGGGGCGGCCTGCGCTCGTCGATGGAATTGGCGGCGCACTGCCGCACGTTTGGGCGGGGGGTGTCGATGCATTCGAACAACCACGCGGGGATCTCCCTGGCCGCGATGACCCACCTTGGCGCGGCGATGCCCAACCTCACCTACGCGCTCGACACGCACTATCCGTGGCAATGGGAGGAGATCATCATCGGCGGGCGGATGAAATTTGACGGCGGCTGCGTGGAGCTGCCGCGCGGGCCCGGTCTCGGCGTCGAGCTCGATCGCGCGGCGCTCGCGCGGGCGCACGCGACCTACCGGCGGGCGGGTCTCGCGGAAAGGAACGACGAGATCGAGATGCAGAAGAAGGTGCCGGGGTGGAAATTCGCGCAGACGCGCTGGTGAGGAAACGGACGGGGCGATCCGAAGAGTGTTTCCTGGTCGGGAGGAACGGCGGAAGGCCCGCGCTTTTTGATCGCGGGTGGGGGGGGCGATTGTGAACCTCGCCTCAATTGGGTCGAAAATTTCGATGCCGGATCGCTTCGCCTACGGGATGAGCAAAGGCGCCGTGCGGACGATGACGCTCTCGGTGGCGCGGGATTTCGTCGACCAGAAGATCCGTTGCAATTGCGTGTGCCCGGCGCGCGTGCCCACCCCGTTTGTCGACGGCTTTATCGCGAAAAACCATCCGGGCAGGGAGCCGGAGATGTTCGAAAAACTCTCGGCCGCGCAGCCGATCGGCCGGATGGGGCGGCCGGAGGAAATCGCCGCACTCGTGGCGTTGCTGGGTTCCGACGAAGCCGCGTTCAGCACCGGCTCGGCGGACGACATCGATGGCGGCGCAACGCGGTTGCGCTAGCCTACGGCCGGCGCCGCCGGACGGTGGCCAGGGCCACGGCGCCCAAGCCGGTGAGCAGGAGCGCCCAGGTTGAGGGTTCGGGAATCGGCTGGAATCCGCTGAGGGTCATACTCGTCGCCGTGTAATTGACGAGGAAGGAACCGGTCCCGTTCGCCGCGAAAAAACGCGCGCCATCGGCGGCGTTGGAAAACGATCCCGTGAGCGTGGTGGCCGTGAGCAGAGTGAAGGTGGTGGCGGGCAGAATCGTGGACTGCACGCCATTGACGACGTTGACGGTGAACAGTCCGGCGAGCGTCGCGGTGCCGGTTACATTGAGGAAGTCATAGGTCGTGCCCTGGGTCGTGCCGCCGATGTCAAAGACGAGCTGCGAACCGGGATTGAGGAGCAGATTTCCCTGGATGGTGAGCTGGCCAAGGATGCTGCCGGGCGAGATGAACGCGGTGTTGGTGACATTGCCGACGACCGTGCCGGAGCCGGTGAGGGAACCGCCGGCCAGGTTCAGCCCGAGATCGAACTGCGCGGTCGCGCCGGCGGCGACGAGGATGTTGCTGGCCGGGGCGGACTGGGTGAAGGCCGCGGCAAACTGCACCGTTCCCGTCCTGGCGATCAGGGTGCCCTGGTTGACGAAGGGAACATTGATCGTCGTCGCGGTGCCGCCGGTCTTGAGATACGTGCCGGCATTGGTAAAGGTGAACGTCCCACCGCTGGGAGCGTTGGTAATTTGCACGGCGCCGGTCGTCGCATCCGTGAAGGTCGCCCCGGCCGCGTTCAAAAATGTGCCGCCGTTGCCGGAGCGGAGGCTGCCACTTCCGTTCCAAATGAACTGGCCCTGGTTCGTAATCGCCGTCTGGACGAAGTCGTGGCTGGCCGCCGTGCTCGCCGTGAGAAAAGCACTGGATGCGACGAGCAGCTGACCAGCACCGGAAAATGCGCCAGCCTCCCAACTCGAGCCGGTGCCGGCGATCGTGATGGAGCTGACGTTTTGAATCGTGCCGCCGATCAGCAGCAGGTCGTTGACGGTGACGGGGGAGTTATTGGTGACGGTGCCGGCCGTGATTTTGGCCGCGAAGGTGGTGGTGCCGGAGTTGGCCGGCACCACGCCGCCGATCCAACTCGCCGGGTCGCTCCAGGTGCCGGTCGTGACCCCAAAAACGGCCGTGTTCGAGGGCACGGCCAGTGTGACGCTGGGACCCGTCGCCGTTACTCCCGGCGAGCCGGCGGTGTCGCGGGTGACGGTGGAACTGACGAGGGGTTGAACGCCGGCGAGATTCGCCGGATAGGCGACGGTGAAATCAAAATAAATCGGGCTCGGCGGCGGCGTGAAATAGACCCAGTCCAATGTCGCGGTGGCGCCAGCGGCCGGGGCCACACCCGGACCGCCGCTGCCGGTGGAGACGTAGGACCAACCCGTGGGGATGGTCGCGCTGAAAGCGAGCACGGATGGTGGGCTGGAGTAGGTGACCGACGCATTGAACACCATGTTGCCACCCGCGGGATTGAAGATCGTGCTGGTCGGAGTGAGGATCACGATCTGGCCCGCCGCTGTCGCCGAGAAGAGAGCGAGCAGCGAAAGCAATCGGACGCACCATTTGGTCAGCATCGTGGCGCGAGAGTGAATGACAATGGTGCCATGCACAAGGCCGGAGTCAGTTTGCTTGCAACCTGTTGCTTGCCGCGAAAACGGCCGTGTCTTCGGCTGCCTCCCTCGTGGCACCACCGGCGGTCCGGGCGGTCGACCGCTCCGCGGCACCCGCCGCCCAGACCAACCCGCCGGGAATGCGCGGCCTGGCCCACGGTTTCTTCGACGCCGCCGGGGCCTGGCCCGAGTTCGACCGAGGGCCGCACTGGCACAAGAAATGCCCGATGATCGATCTCGCGTCTAAGCGGGAAGTCTAGTGCAATTGAACCGCCTTCCTAAATAGCCTCCCACTCACGTGCTCGCCCAGGGAAATTCCATTGATCAGTTATGGGGCTCGTTACGCAGCGGCGCGGCCCTGATTGCGGCAGCCTGCCTCACCATCTCGGGATATTCCGTTCCACTCAATTTCATCCAGGAACCGGCCGGGACGGGTTTGTACTCTGCGCTCGTCAATGGCACCTTTGTCACCATTGGGGTGGCCAATGCGGACGATTGGTCGTTTGAGGGGGAGGTGGGTGATCGCGTCAGCGTTCGCCTCGAGGCGGTGGTTGGCACATCGCGCCCGAAGGTGCGACTCCTGAACGCCGCCGGCGCGACGCTGCATACCTTCGATGGCGGGACCGATGGGATCGGCGTGATGTACGCTTATCGAGTTACGACGCCGGGAACATACCGTGTTCGCGTCTACACCGACCACGTGGTGAGTGCCTACGCGATGCGGGTCGATCTTGGCCGTGGCATTGACCTCGAGACCGAGGACAACGACACGCTGGCCACCGCGAATCTAATCGTGCCGAAGGTGGGCTCCGGGAAGTTCGATTTCGCCGTCGGCGGACTGGCTCACGCGGCCGATGCGACGGGCGACAGCTTTGCCCTCGGTCTCGCGCCGGCTGGTTCAACTCTGACCGCCACCGTGCAGCTGCCGTCGAGCACCCTGACCGCGGCCGACTTGTCGCTGCAACTTTTCGAACAACGCACGGGCGACCGGGCGATCGACCTCAGCGGCTCCACGTACGCCACGATACCGCATAATGCGGTGTTCGATGCCCTCGAGACGGCCAATGCGCTCACCCTCGAGGCATGGGTCTACATCCGCTCGTGGCCGCAGGGTTGGTTCCCAATCTTTGACAAGTACGAAGCCACGGGTGGCTGGGGCTGGATTTTCGGCATCGAAAGCTCGGGCGGTGGGATTTCGTTTTTCAACGGAACCAACAGCCGCGCCATGACCGGCGTGGTTCCCTCGCTCAATGTCTGGCACCACGTCGCGGTTACCTACGACCATGCGGCCAACTCGGTTCGCTTTTATCTGGATGGCGCCCTCATTGCGACCAGAACGAGCCCGGGCGTTTTGATCAACACCGACGGCGAGCCGGCTTATGTTGGATACAGTCCCAGCGGGGCGGCCGATTACGCGAACGGGAAGATCGGCGAAGTTCGGTTGTGGAACCGGGCGCTGACCACACCAGAAATCCAGGGAAACTACACCGCTGCAAATCCGTCGGGGGTGAAAGCGGGTTGGAATCCCGCGGTGGAATATTCCACCACGAACGGTAATCCCAACGGGGTCTGGACCTACGGCGGAATGGACACGGGCTTTGCCACGTTTACGCCGCACCCGACTCATACCACCGACTCCTGGAGTGGCACCTCTTCCATTTGGCTCAATACGACTGGCTCGACGTCTTATGGCGTGCCGCCGGGAAATATCTCGCTGCACCCGGGCGCCAGCAATGAACCGTCCGTACTGCGCTGGACCGCGCCGGCTGGCTACACCGGTCTGACCAAGGTGACCGGGCAATTCCTGGCCGGCGACAGTGGAACGATGTTGGTAGCGGTCCGGAAAGGCACCAACGTGTTGTGGAGCGCGTCCAATGCCGGCGCGTTTGACTTGAGTGTGACAATCGCCGCCGGCGACACCTTGGATTTCGTCGTCTATGGCGGCTATTTCTACGGCAACACTCCGCTCCAGCTCAGCATCACCGGCGCGGCCGCGCCCGCCACGCTCACCCCCACCGATGCTGGTTCGGTGGGGCTCTGGCGATTCGATGAGGGCACCGGTCTGGTCGCGGCTGACTCCTCGACCTCTTCCAACCACGCCACGCTGGGCGGCGGGGATCCCGCGCGAGTGCCCGCCTGGGCTCCAGGAATGATCCGTACGCTCCCGCCGGTTGCAGGCGCAAGCATCAACCGCACTTTTCCCGTCGAGGCGACCGCCTGGCTTCAGCTTTCGACTGCGGCCAACCGCGGCCTGTCCGGCCGCTATTTCCTGTCGGGAAATTTGACCGACAACAGCGGTCTACATGTCGTTTCCACGACGCTCCCGGTGGCCGGTGGAACTACGACGGATTACATCCAGTCCTTCACGATCACGTTTGACGACGAACTGGATCCCGTGGCGGCGAACAATCTCGCCAATGTCAGTCTTCGGACGTCTGGTGCCGACACGGTTTTTGGAAACGCCGACGATATCGTCTATACCTTGGGCAGCCCCAACTACGTCAACGGCACCGTTCTTAGCTTCGCTCTCCTCAACGGGCCGCTGCAGGCGGGTGCACACCGGCTGACGGTCGGACTCGGGATGCGCGACCGGTCGGGAAATCCGTTGCCTGGCACGTTTACCCGCGAATTCACGGCGCAGGAACTCGGCGGATACCGGATTGAGAACCAGAGTAACGACACGTTTGCGACGGCGACGAGTCTGGCGGCGGCGGGTGGCCCGGGAGCCGGGTATGGTGGCGGATGGCGGGACGGGGTGGAGTCTGCGGTTGGCGGGGCCCAGCCGTATGGAGTGGCGACCGCGGACCTGGATGGTGACGGGAAGCTGGACGTGGTGAGTTCGAACTATAACGCCGGGACGATCAGTGTGCTGAAGGGGAACGGGGACGGGACGTTTGGGACGCCGGTGACGTACGCGGCGCCGAACCAGCCGTTTCACGTGGCGGTGGGCGATTTGAACAACGATGGGAAGCCGGACGTGGTGGTGACGCGGATCAATGGCCACGCGGTAATGGTGTTTTTGAATACCGGAACCGGGGGAGTGTTGGCGGCCGGGGTCAATTACGCCACCGGCGTACAGCCGCACCGGCTGGTGCTGCAGGATTTGAATGGCGACGGCCGGCTGGATCTCGCGACGGCGAACTATGGTGGAAACAGCGTGAGCGTCCTTTTCGGCAACGGGGCCGGTGCGGCCGGGGACGGGACGTTTGCCGCGAAGGTGGACTTTGCCGTCAGTGGGAACCCGTATTCGATCGCGGCGGGGAAACTCAATTTGGACAATTTGGTGGATCTGGCGGTGGGGACGGAGGGAGACAAGTCGGTCAAGGTGTACAATCGGCAGGGGGATGGGAGTTATACGGCGGGCCCGGTGTTTGCGTGGGGGCCCAGTTATGGGGTGAAAGATGTGGCGATCGGGGACGTAAACGGCGACGGCCGGGCGGACGTGGTGGCGGTGCAGGACTACGGCACACAGATCCGGCGCTGGCAGCAGCAGGCCGATGGCACGTTGGTCGAGGGAACTGCGCTTAATCTAAACGGGAGCACCCATGCGTATTCGTTGCAGTTGCAGGACCTGAACGGGGATGGGAAGCCCGAGGTGATCAGCGGCGGCTACTATAATATAAACGTGTTCGAGAACCAGGGTGGGGGAGTCTTCGGTTCGCCGTATTCACCGGACATGAACGGCAGCGCGTATGTGTTCGGAGTCGCGGCGGGGGACTTCAACGGCGACGGGCGGATGGATTTGCTGGCGCCGGTCTACAACCGCAATACGGTGAGGGTGTTCTTGGGCCGCGGGCCGGAGACGATGCTGGCGGATGGAACCGGCACGCTTGGACGCGCGCGGGGCAACCGCAGTGGCGCCGGCGACTACGACTACTACAGCTTTGGCGCGAAGGCGGGCGATCGCGTGTTTGTGAGTTCGGAGACCTGGAACCGGGCGAGCAGCACCGGGCTGTTGTACCGCGTCTACCGTCCGGAAGGCACCGAGCTCACGAATTTTTACGGCAACGCCAATCCGAGCAACGGCAACGATGGCACCGGGCAGACCCAGTTTGTGGCGCCGGTGACGGGCATATATTATGTGCGAGTCGACCAATGGCACGCCTACTACGGAGAGTATCGCATCGTGGTGGCCACGGCGCCGGGCAGTTTCGATTTGGAGAGCGAGGGCAACAACGCAGCCAACCAGGCCAACGGCCTGACGTGGACCGATGCCGCCGGTTCCCGATCCGCTTCGGTCGGTGGCATCATCAGCAACGGGGATCCGGGTGATTGGTTCGCGCTGGGATTCCTCGATGTGGGCACGCAGGTGACGCTCGGCGCGAGCAAGCCGGATTCGAGCGGGCTCACCTGGATCCTCGATGTTCTCAACGGCAGCAGTGTGGTTGTTTCCGCGGGTGCCGCGGGAGCAACGCCGGTGAGCCATACGGTCTTGTCGGGCGCGGCCGGCACCTATTACGCGCGAATCCGCTCGAGCGGTGCATCCGACTTTCTGGCGCAGTATCGTCTGGCGATCGGCTTGACCGACACGACGCCACCGACGATCACCGCTTCCACCCTTCCGGCCGAGGGCGGCAGGATCGCCACCTTGTTCGACCGCTTTGCTCTGACGTTTTCCAAGGACATGAAAGCTTCGACGGTGAACAACCCGGCCAATTACGACCTGCGCGCCGCTGGTCTGGATGGCTCGTTCGATACGGCGGACGATGTGGTCGTCCCGCTCGTTCTCAATGCCGCGTATGTCTCGGGCCTCAATGCCACGCTCCGCACCGCGAATGGCGGTGCGCTGCCGGCCGGCAACTATCGACTCAAGGCCCTGCCTGGTCTGATCGACGGCTTCCTCAACGCGCTCTCGCCGATTTACACCCGCGGCTTTGGCGTGGATCTGGTTCCGGGATACGTCCAGGAGACCGAGCCGAACAACACCCGGGCCACCGCCACGCCACTGTTGATCGAGAGTTCGCAGCCGAATCTTTTTGGGGGAGGAGGGCGTGGCTATTTGCTGAACGGATCGGACATCGACTTCTGGAGCTTCAATCTCCAGGCGGGTGACCGGGTTTACGTGCAGGGGGAGGTTCCGGGCACTCCGGCCAGTACGGGGCTGTATTACGAGCTTTCCAACCCCGCCGGCACGGCGCTGTCGTCAATGTATGCTGATTCCAACGGGCCGTTTGCCTTTGGACTATTCACGGCGGCGGACGCGGGTGCCCATACGCTGCGGGTTACCCAGTGGCACGGCTACTACGGTGAATACCGCTTTCGCGTCTTTATCCTGCGCGGCGACGTGAAGGTGGAGACCGAACCGAACAACGGTATCTCAACTTCGAATACGCTCACGCTGGCGGCGAGCGGCAACAACTCCAGTGGGTCGATGCACGGATTGTCCCGCGTGGCGGGGGATCTCGACTACTTCAATGTCGGAACCCTTCAGGCCGGCACCACGGTTTTCCTGAGCTGCCGCCTGCCCACGCGCAGCACCTTTCAGACGGTCGTTTCCCTCTATGACTCCGCTGGCACGCTGCTCAGCGAGGCGGGCGGCGGGCGCTCCGGCGACGCGGTGGCGCAGGTGGCGATCTCGGTCACCGGCACTTACTACGCCTTGGTGCGAACGTCGGGCAACACCAGCGGCCTCGATTCCGAATACGTCTTGGATGTGCTCGTCGTGCCGACGACCGACATCTCCTTCCCGAACTTGCAGGTCACGAGCCTGACCCCGCCGCCGGCCACCGGCTTGAAGAGCGGCGATACCACCAGTCTTTCCTTCCGGGTCGACAATCTCGGCAACCTTGCGACCGCGGGCGTTACCTGGCTTGATCGCGTGGTGCTGTCGGCCGATACCGTCTATGGCAACGCCGACGATATCGAACTCGGCGTGTTCCAGCGCACCGGACCGCTGGCGGCGGCGGCGCCCACCGTCCCGTCGTTCTACACGGTCACGGGGGCGGCGGTCACCATCCCCGACGGGATCAGTGGCAACTTCCACGTGATCGCGCGCACCGATCATTCGAACACGGTGAGCGAGTTTATTCTCGAAGGAGACAACGAGACCGTGACGCCGTTGCCGATTGCAATTACGTTGGCGCCGTATCCCGACCTCGTGATCGAGGCTCTGGCCGTCTCCGCGGCGGATGGGGTCGGCAACCGCACGGCCACCTGGACGCTCGCCAATCGCGGCACGGGCGCGGCGGCGGCCGGCTTCTCCGAGCGTTTTGTCGTGCGCAACGCCACCACCGAGGTGGTCAGCGTGAACAACCTCTTGCCCGTGGCCTCCGAACTTGCCGCCAACGCGACGCTATCGCGACAGGCGAACTTTGCCACGACGATCGCGGGCCAGTACTCGGTTCAGGTCACGGCGGATGCCCAGTTGCAGCGATTTGAGAACAACGCTTCGGGCCACGCCGCGGCGGAGGCCAACAACACGTTGACGACCTCGTACGCCGGCTTGACGATCACGGTGACCCCGTTGTCGGTTCCAACGATTTCAGCCCAGCCGCAGGGCCCGACCTTCCTCACCGGAACCAACGTCACCTTGACCGCCACCGCGACCGGAAATCCCGCGCCGACCTACCAGTGGCAACGTAACGGATTGGATATTCCTGGTGCCACGTCGTCGACGCTGGTCCTCGCCGGTGTCGTTCAGGCCAACGCTGGTGCCTATGTGGCCGTCGCTTCGAGCGCGGGCGTCAGCGCCACGAGCGCCGCGTTTACGCTCACGGTCATCGATCGGAGTCTCCTCAACCTGCTTTCGCGCGTCACGGTTCCCGTCCGCGGTACCGTCAGCAGCAGCTTCACAATCGAAGGTGGATCGAAGCGCATCCTGCTTCGTGCCGTCGGCCCGTCGCTGCCCAATGTGACAGGTGCGCTCGCCGATCCTCGGATTGCACTGCTCAACGCCTCGTTCGGAACGATTAACTCGAACGACAATTGGGGCGCGAATGCAAATGCCGCCGACATCACCACGGCGACCTCCGGTCTGGGCCTCGCTCCCGGACTCACCATCGGCGGACGAGACGCCGCTCTCCTCGTCACCCTCACTCCGGGCACCTACACCGCCGTGCTCGATGGCGTTGGTGGCACGGGTGGGATGGCCCAGTTCGATGTCGTGGATGCTGACAGCGGGCTCTGGCCGCGGTTGGCGATGCTCGCCCTGCGCACGGCGGTCACCGAGACATCCAACCTGGTCGTGGGCTTCAACCTCACGGGCGCGACCGAACGAAAATATCTCATCCGGGCCCTGGGTCCCACGCTCGGCCCTAATCACGCCGGAACCAACCGGGTGTTGATCGATCCCTATCTCTACCTCTACCGGGGCGAAACGGAGATCGGCAGGAATGACGATTCCAGCGAGGATGCGCCCGTGGATGCCGCCACGGCGCTGGTCGGCGCCATGCCGCGCATCGGTCGATACAACTTCGTCACGGCTTCCGACAACAACGACTCGACCCTCTTCCTTCCGCTCTCGCCGGGTTCGTATACGGCGCGCGTCCGTCCGTATGCAACCTCCCAATCCGGCGAAGCCCTGTTTGAAATCTTCCCGGTTGATGATTTGCGTCCCGCGACGATCGCACCCGCCCTTACGTATGTTTCCGCCAACCAGGACGCGGTTTTACAGGGCGATGCGACCCTGGCCGTGGTCGTGGTCGCCAAGCCGCCGGCAACTTTCCAGTGGCGCCGCTACCTGAACAGTGTCGCCACCCCGATTTCTGGCGCGACCGCATCGGTGCTCCGACTCTCCAACCTGTTGCAGGCGGATTCAGGTGCTGCTTACGATGTCGTCATCACCAGCGGCGCCGCGACCATCACCAGCCCGCAGCGTACGGTCACGATCCTGAGCGCCTTCCACTCGGCCGACTTCCTCCCGGCTGGCAACCCTGACAACCTGATCGGTGTCGACGAGCTCCTCCGCGTCGGCCAGCTCTCCAACTTTACGACTGGCGGCGTTGTCTCCGGCGAGTACCACACCCAGGCTGGCACGGAGGATGGTTTCGCGCTGGGGCCCGGCGTGATCATCAAGCATCACTCCGCCGACACCAATCGCGACGGGCGCATCGACGTCGTCGAGCTCGCTCGGGTGATCCAGCTTTTTCAATACGCCGACGGCACCGTGCGCACCGGCCAGTATCACGCGCGGGTCGGCACCGAGGATGGCTTCGCGCCGGGCCCTGTTCCGTCAAACAACGACGAGTGATCCGATCGGCCGCTCGTCGCGCTTACCGCCGGCGCCGGACGGTCGCCACGGCCACGGCGCCCACGCCAGCGAGCAGGAGTGCCCAGATCGAGGGTTCGGGGATTGGCTGGAATCCGCTCAGCGTCACACTCGTCGGACCATAATTGAGAATGAAGGATCCGGTCCCGCTCGAGGCGAGCAACCGCGTGCCGTTGGGGATGCCCACAAACGCGCCGCTGAGCGCGCTCGACGAGAGCAGCGTGAGCGTGGCGCCTCCGCCAATCAAGTTTTCCGCCCCAAGCGCCATCGTGAAGGTGAAATTGCCGCCCAGGGTGGCGGTGCCGCTGACGGCCAGGTAATCGTAGTTGGTTCCCTGCGACGTGCCGGCGATGTCGAACTGCAGATGCGAGGTGCCGAGCAACGTCAGGTTGCCGTTAATCGTCAGCGTGCCCAGGGTGTTGCCCGGCGAGATGAAGGCGCTGTTGGTGATGTCGGCCACCACCGTCCCTCCGCCGCGCAGGGTCCCCGCCGCGAAAGCGAGGGGCGTGTCGAATCGCGCGGTGGCGCCGGTCGCCACGTCGAGCAAACCGCCGGTTTGCGTAAACGTGCTGCTGAAGCGCACCGTGCCCGCGCTGATGAGGATGTTGCCGGTGTTCGAGAACGGGACCGAAATCACGGTGGTGCTCGCCGCGGTCTTCGAATAGGTCCCCGCGTTGGTGAAGCTGAAACTCCCGGTCCCGGAGTTGGAGATGAGTGCGTTGCCCCCGCCGGTGGTGGCATCGGTAAATTTGGCTCCGGCGCTGTTGATGAACGCGCCACCGTTGCCCGATTGCAGCGCCCCCTGGTCCACCCAGGAAAAGGTGCCCTCGTTGCGGATCGTCCGATCATTGAAGAGGTGCACACTTGCGCCGCTCGCGGTGAATTGAGCGCCGGCGCCAATCACGAGCTCGCTCGCGCCGCCAAACGTGCCGCCCGTCCAGGTCGAGCCGAGGCCGGAGAGTCCGAGGTTGCCGGTGCCATTGATGACGCCGCCGGTGAAGGTCAGGTTGTCGATCGTCACGGCGGTGTTCAGCGAGGCGACTCCAGCCGCAACCGTGGCGGAAAAACGGGTGGCACCGGAGTTGGCCGGCACCGTGCTCGAGGTCCACTGCGTCGGATCAGTCCAGCTGCCCGTCACGCCGCTCCACGTCACGATGTTTGACGGAGCGGACAGATTGTAGGCTGGAGCGGTTACGGTGGTTGCCGGGGAACCGGCCGTATCGCGGGCGATGGTGGTCGGCGTGAGCGCTTGGAGGCCGGTGGCCGTTCCGGGGTAGGCGGTCGTGAAGGTAAACGTCGCCGGGCTCGCCGGCGGCGTGATGAACGCCCACTCCAGCTGGCCCGTGCGACCAGCGCTCGGGGCAACCGCAGGTTCCGCCGGGCTGGTCCCCGGCACGGTGGTACCCGAGACGTAGCTCCAGCCCGTGGGCAGGTTGATCGTGATCCCGAGCGTCGAAGGCAGCGTCGTGTAGGAAAACGTGGCCGTAAAGATGACGTTGCCGCCCGTCGCGCTGAGCACCGTCGTGTTTGGGGTGAGCAGGATCGTTTGAGCCGTCGCACTCACCGCGAGTCCCAGAAATACCATCAGGCGGACTATGCACGAAAACGCCATGTGAGATCAGGGTGAATCGGACGACGTCCGGACTCAAGAATTTAGATGCAATCCAACGGCGATTAATCGCTCGCCACTTTCCTGAGCTTGGACTTGCCTCGACTAAATTTCTTGTGGTGGACGCGCGTGGCTCGAACACCGCGCACCGTCTGCTCATTCACGCTGGACGTTCCGCTCCGAGCCCTGGGCTCTTGCACCAATCTTACTCCGACTGTCATGCGCTACCATTCTGTTTCGTTCCTCGTGCGACTGCTCGCGCAGTTTTCATTTGCAGGCTCCCACGTTTTTTCGCGTGCCGTTCTGGCGTTGCTGCCATTCGTCGCCGCCCTCCCGTCCGCTCTGGCGGTCGTCGTCGGCTCGCCGGCCATCGACACTTCGCCCGCCAGTCAGGCGGTCGCCGCGGGTGCCAACGTCACCTTTACGGTGGTCGCTTCGGGCAACGCGACGCTGACTTACCAATGGCAAAAGAACGGCCAGCCGATCGGTGGCGCCACCACGGCTTCGTTGTCGCTCACCAACGTGCAGGCGGCGGCGGGCGCCAGCTACACGGTCACCGTCGCCAATAGCCTCGGTAATGTTACGTCCAGCCCCGCCACGCTCGCCGTCAGCAGCGACACCTTTGCCAGCCGCATGCTGATTTCCGGCGGCGGTGTCCGCACGTTGGCTTCAAACGTGAATGCGACCAAGGAAACCGGTGAACCCAACCACGCCGGCAATACCGGAGGCAAATCGGTCTGGTGGACCTGGATGGCGCCGAACAACGGATATGTAACGATCGACACCATTGGCAGCAGCTTCGACACGCTGCTCGGCGTTTACACCGGGAACTCGGTTGCGGCGCTGGCGACGATCGCGAGCGACGACAATTCCGGAGGCGGCAGCACCAGCAAGCTGACGCTCAACGCGGTCGCGGGCACGACGTATCAAATTTCTGTGGACGGCAGTGGAGCTGCGAGCGGAACGATTCGACTCAGCGTGGGTTACGCGCACGTGTTCGTGCCGTTTGTGGGCGAGCAGGGCTATGGCAGCGCGGATGGCACCGGCGCCGCGGCGCGGTTCGACAACCCCTGGAGCGTGGCCGTGGACGGGAGCGGCAATGTTTACGTGGCTGACACCGAAAACCAAACAATTCGCAAGATCACCGCGGGCGGGGTCGTCACGACGCTCGCGGGTCTGGCCGGTAGCAGTGGCAATGCAGACGGCACGGGCGGAGCCGCCCGGTTCAATTCACCGCAAGGCGTGGCCGTGGATGCCTCCGGCAACGTCTATGTCGCCGACACCAATAATCACCGGATTCGCAAGGTCACCGCCGCCGGCGTGGTCACAACCCTGGCGGGGTCCAGCAGCGGAAGTGTGGACGGCACCGGCAGTGCCGCCCGGTTTTCGTCGCCCTACGGTGTGGCGGCGGACGGCGGCGGCGTGGTCTATGTGGCGGACGCGAACAACCACACGATTCGGAAAATCGTCGCCGCCACGGGAGTAGTTACGACGTTCGCGGGTTTGGCGGGTACCAACGGGAGCTTGGATGGCACGGGCGGTGCCGCGCGGTTTTTTTCGCCGACAGGAGTCGCGGTGGATGGAAGCGGCAACGTGTTTGTTGCCGACCTGCGTAACTACACGATTCGCAAGATCTCGTCGGGTGGTGTGGTCACAACATTTGCGGGTACAGCGGGCAGCTATGGCAGTGCGAATGGCACGGGGGTCGCAGCCACCTTTAACTCCCCGTATGGCGTGGCGGTGGATGGGAGTGGCAACGTGTACGTCGCTGAAGGGGCCAATCGGATAATTCGGAAGATTACGTCGGGCGGCGAGGTCACAATCATGGCGGGAACAGCGGGCGTCGCTGGGAGCGCGGACGGCACGGGAAGTGCGGCGCGGTTTGACTGGCCCCACGGGGTCGCAGTTGACGGGAGTGGCAACGTGTTTGTCGCGGATACGCTAAACCAGACTATTCGGAAAATCACCGCGAGTGGCGTGGTCACGACGTTTGCCGGGGACGCCGGCGCAGGCAGCGTGGACGGAACCGGCGTTGCGGCCCGCCTGAATGGTCCCACCGGACTCGCGATAGATGCCAGCGGCAACTTGTTTATCGCCGACAGCGACAACCATACGATTCGAAAGGTAACCCCTGGCGGCGTGGTCACGACCCTGGCGGGATTGGCGGGAAACAGCGGCGGTTTGGATGGCACGGGCGGTGCCGCGCGGTTCAATTTTCCCCGAGGCCTCGCGGTCGATGTGAGCGGCAATCTGTACGTCGCCGATACTACGAATTCCACGCTTCGCAAGGTGACGTCGAGCGGGGTGGTCACGACAATCGCGGGCAGCGCGGGCAGCTTTGGGAGTGCGGATGGCACGGGTAGCGCCGCGCAGTTCAATTCTCCTTGTGCCGTGGCCGTCGACAGCGTTGGCACCGTGTATGTTGCCGATCGGAACAATCACACCATACGAAAGATCACGTCGGCCGGCGTGGTCACCACGCTGGCGGGACTTGCGGGCAGCACTGGTAGCGCGGACGGCACCGGCAGCGTGGCGCGGTTCTCCAACCCCTCGGGGGTGGCGGTGGATGGAAGCGGTAACTTGTTCGTCGCCGATACCGGCAATTATACGGTTCGCAAGATTACCGCGGACGGCGTGGTGACCACGATTGCCGGTTTGGCCGGGAACTCTGGCAATTTGGATGGAACTGGCACCAACGCCCGGTTTGGCAGTTCGGAAGGCATTGCCGTGGACGCCAGTGGTAACCTTTATCTGAATACGCTCTTCTTTTCCACGATTCGCAAGATTGCGACGGACGGCGTCGTTACCACGCTCGGCAACGCGGGTGACACCGGCAGCGTTATCGGCATCTATTATTCCCCGCGTTCGCTGCTGCCCTATGGCGTTGCCGTTGACGGGAGTGGAAATTTGTACGTGGCCGAGTGGAGCCAGCATGGCATCCGCAAAGGCGTTTTGTCGCATACCGTCGCGCCGATCATAACAACGCAACCGGTGAGCCAGACGGTGAGCTCCGGAGCGACAGCATCGTTTTCTGTGGTCGCGGCGAGTTCGCTGCCAGTAACTTATCAGTGGTCCCTGAACGGCGCCGCGATCAGCGGCGCCACGACCGACATCCTCGCCCTCCCCAGTGTCTCCGGTACGAGTGCGGGAAGCTATGCCGTCACCGTGTCGAACCTGGGTGGCACGGTCTGGTCATCAATCGCTACGCTCACCGGCACGAATTTCTCGCCGACGGTTCTGGCCCTCTCCCCCGCCACGGCCGGCCCGGGACAGAGCGTCGTGATCACGGGGACAAGTTTCACAGGCACGACGTCGGTGACCATCAACGGGCTCAGCGCCACGTTTACCGTCGATTCCCCGACGCAGATTACCGCCACCGTGCCGGCGTACGCCGTGACCGGCGGCGTCGTGGTGACGAATGCCAATGGGGCCGGGACTTCTGCGACGTCGTTGGCGGTGTCAAGAACGCGCGCCTTGGCCAACCTGAGCACGCGGGTCGCGTTGACCGCCGCCAATCCGGTGGTCACCGCGAGTTTCACGATTGAGGGCGCCTCGCCGAAAAGCGTTCTGGTGCGGGCGGTCGGCCCGTCGCTGGCAACTTTCGGGATCGTCGGCTTTTTATCCGATCCTGAACTGACGCTCCACGACGGCACGGGCGCTCAGGTGGCGGGCAGCGATGACTGGAACAATTCCCCGACGCTCGTCGCCGCGTTTGCCAACGTCGGCGCGTTCCCGCTGAATTCCTATGGTTCGGACGCGGCGCTGCTGGTGACACTAAACCCTGGAACCTACACTGCGCGGGTGGCGGCGCCGTCCGGAGGCACTGGTGTCGTGCTGCTCGAAGTGTACGATGCCGATTCCTCTCCGCGACTAAGCCAGCTGGCGACGCGGGCGTTTGTCGGCACGGGAGCCGATGTCCTTAGCGTCGGTTTTTATATTTCCGGATCGACTCCGCAGACCGTGTTGTTGCGGGCGATTGGCCCGGCGCTGGGCGGGCCGGGGACGCTCGCGAATCCCACGCTGAGCGTTTTCAACAGCGGTGGCACGCAGATCGGGAGCAATGACGATTGGATCGGTTCGACTGCTCTGACCGACGCGACCCTGGCGGTCGGAGCGATGCCACTGGCCGCGGCCAGCCAAGACTCCGCGCTGCTGCTCAACCTGAGCCCCGGATGGTACACCGTACAAGTGGCCGGAGTGGGTGGCACGACAGGTGTGGCCCAGGTGGAGCTCTTTCAGGTGGACGGCAATATCGGTGCGACGAAGCCGGCGCTGCTCGTGCCGATGCTGAACACCTCCGTCAATGTCGGCGGCACCTTCTCGTTGTCGGCGCCTTTCGTCGGCAAACCCGGCACCGTTACGTTCCAGTGGAAGAAAGACGGTGTGGCGATTTCCGGAGCGACGAACCAAGGGTTCTCCATCGGCAGTGCCGCGGTGGGCGATTCGGGCGATTATTCCGTCGATCTGGCGAATGCGACCGGCACCACCACCGGCGCACCAACGAAACTCACCGTGTATCCGGCCGGGGCCGACAGCTTCGCCGGCCGGCTGGCGCTTTCCGGACTGAGTGCCACGGCCTTCGCGAACAACGCCGGCGCCACGAAGGAAACCGGCGAACCCAGCCACGCCGGCAACTCCGGCGGCAAGTCGGTCTGGTGGACGTGGACCGCGCCGAACAGCGGCGACGTCACCCTCAGCACCATCGGCAGCGATTTCAACACTCTGCTTGGGGTCTATGCCGGCAGCTCGGTGACCGCGCTCACGTTGGTCGCGAGCGACAATGACTCGGGCGGCAGCCTGACCAGCAAAGTCACCTTCAACGCAGTCGCGGGAACGACCTACCAGATCGCGGTGGATGGGGCGGGAGGATCGAGAGGCAACATAGCATTGAATCTCGGCTACACGTATACTTTTGCCACGTTTGCCGGCGAGCAGGGATATGGCAGTGTCGACGGCACCGGAAGCGCGGCCCGGTTCGACCATCCCTGGAGCGTGGCGGTGGACGGCGCGGGAAACGTGTATGTCGCCGATTCTGCCAATCATACGATTCGCAAAATAACTTCGAGCGGTGTCGTCACGACCTTCGCCGGCCTCGCCGGGTCTGTCGGAAGTACGGATGGGACGGGCAGCCTTGCGCGGTTCAACTCTCCGCAAGCCGTGGCCCTTGATGGCAGCGGCAATTTATTTGTCGCCGACGGCAACAATAATTCGATTCGCCGAATCACGCCGAGCGGCGTTGTCACGACCATCGCGGGGGGCTCCTATGGCAGCGCGGACGGCACCGGGACGGCGGCACGGTTTAACCACCCGGTGGGAGTGGCGGTGGACGGAAGCGGCAACGTTTATGTGGGAGACACCTATAATCACACCGTTCGCAAGATCGCGTCTGGTAATGTGGTCACGACGCTGGCAGGCACGGCGGGCAGCGCGGGCAGCGTGGACGGCGCGGGCGCCACTGCGAGGTTTAGCTTCCCGGGTGGATTGGCCGTGGACAGCGGAGGAAATGTATATGTCGCCGATATTAACAATTCCACGATTCGGAAGATTACCGCCGGCGGTGTGGTCACCACGCTGGCTGGCTTGGCGGGAAGTTCCGGCAGCGCGAACGGCACCGGCAGCGCTGCCCGGTTCAGTTATGCCAACGGGGTTGCGGTGGACGCGACTGGGAACGTCTATGTCGCCGACAAGTACAACCATGCGGTTCGGAAGATCGATACCGGAGGTTTGGTTTCGACGCTGGCCGGCTCGGCGGGGGCGGGCAGCGCTGACGGGACCGGCAGTACCGCGCGCTTCTTTCATCCCCACGGAGTGGCGGTGGACGCCAGCGGCAGTGTCTATGTCGCCGATACCGCGAACCATTCGGTTCGGAAGATTACGGGCGGTGCTGTCACGACGCTGGCTGGATCGGCGAGCATCGCCGGCGCCGTCGATGCTTCCGGCATGGCGGCACGGTTTAATGGGCCGAACGGTCTGGCCGTGGACGCAAGCGGGACACTCTATGTCGCCGACCGAAACAATCACACGATTCGCAAGATTACTTCCGCCGGTGCCACTTCGACTTTGGCGGGCTCCGCGGGTGTTCCCGGCGCGGTCGATGGAACGGGCGGCGATGCGCGGTTCAATTCTCCGAATAGTGTGGCCGTGGATGCCAGCGGCAACGTCTACGTTGCCGACTTGGGTAGCCATACGATTCGCCTGATTACGCCGGGCGGCGTGGTCACGACCCTCGCCGGTACAGCCGGTAGCGCCGGAAGTGCAAACGGCACAGGCGGGGCGGCGCGGTTCAGTTTTCCAAATAGTGTGGCCGTGGATGCCAGCGGCATCGTCTACGTTGCCGACTTGGGCAACCTCACGATTCGGAAGATCGCTGCGGGGGGCGTGGTCACGACGTTGGCGGGTGCGGTGGGCGTCACCGGCACCGCGGATGGCGTGGGAAACGCGGCTCGCTTCACGTCGCCTCGATGGGTGGCGGTCGACACTGGTGGCAATGTCTATGTTGCCGACGATTATCCCAGCAACACCGTTAGGAAGCGTCAATAAATAAGCTTTACAACTAAGGAGACCCGGCAGGGTGGATGATGTAGTTCCATTCACCATGAAAACGCATGGGAGTGATGTTTATTGCAGCCATCTCTTCTTCGGTGACTTTTCTTCCAGTGGCA
>SXSC01000106.1 GCA_005792355.1 Opitutaceae bacterium | reverse complement strand
CTCGCGCAACGCTCGGCTCCGCCACCGGGGGCTCCGGCCTGGAGGGTTGGTCTGCGCTCTTCGTTACTAGTTGGTTGGACATCTGGTTCATTGGCTTTCGGGTTTACTATCCCGTGTCCAAGGAAATCGGTGCCGACATAGCCGGTCCTGGCCTCGAGCGCGATCAGCCGGCCATCCCAGGTAGTGCTGAAAATCTTGCCTCGTGAAAAGGAGATGCCCCGGTTGTGAGCCATCCCCTCCTGGCGTCGCCCGGCGATCTCCGCCGCGACCTTGGGATCAAATTCCCAGATCAGTTTGCCGGTGCGCGCATCCACCGCCCGGACGAGATTAAGGCCGCCCGTGAAATAGAGCACGCCGTCGATCACCAGCGGGGTCGAAACCAGTCCGACGTCATTCGGTAGATCGAGATGCCAGGCGACTCCCAAACGCGCGACGTTGGTGTCGGTAATCTGGTTGAGCGGGCTGAACCTGCGCTCGTTGTGGGTCCGCCCGAAGGCTAGCCAGTCGGCCGGCTGATTTTCGTCGGCGATGATTTTGTCATCTGCCGCAAGGTGGGACTGCGCTGCCGCGGCGGCGGCGAAAACGAGGGTAAGCACGGCACACCCGATGGCCGTCCGCGAGGGATGGAGATTTTGAATCATGTGGGAAACGGGGTGGCCGCGTCATTCACACTTTCGATCTTCAAAGTCAATTGCGTTGGCACTCGGTTCCGGCACTCCGGAACTCGGTTCGATTGTGGAAAAATTCGATTTTGTTCGGGCAGGTGCAGGACCTCCGCGTTGGATTGCGGGGACAACGCGGCGGCAGTAAAAATCCCCGGAGCAAGCTCCGGAGCATTACGGAAATTCGGAAGATGTAGCCAGGGTCGCCGACCCCGGTCCGGCCTCACCGAGGCCGGCTACGTCCAAGTCGAAGCAAGCTTCAGGGTATCGGACCCAAGGGGGATGAAGCAATCCCACTGTGGAATTCCCGCTTGTGACCGCGGTGGCGCGCCCGATGCTGTCGACTCTCCTACCGCATGGCCGCACCACACCGCATCGTCCGCGCCTGGCTTGAGTCGCCCTCCTCGGGCATCATCGAACTCGATCGCGACTGGGCCCGGCGCTCGCATCCGCGTTTCACGCTGGGCCGGCACTGTCCGACTCCGCAGGCGCTGGCACCCGCTCCCGGATTGCCGGCCGGCCGGCTGTACGGTTATTTTTTCGACGACGCGGGATCGGTTTCATTCGTGCTGCCATTGGAGCATGACTGCGACGTCGAGCCGGCCATCGACAAGGTCTACCTGGCGGGCGATTTCAACGGCTGGCAGGATGCCATCGGCCGGGCCGAGTGGCAGCTGCACCCGGCGGAATTGGAGGGAGAACGCGTCCTGTTGTGGAAGGGGGAGGCGGCGCGGTTCCCGGGCACCGAGGGCCAGCACTTCAAGTTTGTCACGGGTGAACACCAATGGCTGATGCCGCCGACGGATGCGCCCAACCTGATCCGGGACGCCACTGGCAACGTGAACCGGTTGCTCGATCCCGCCCGCACCGGCTGGCACCTCTGGCGATTCACCATCGGCGAGTCGCTGAATCTGGCCGAGCCCTGGTCGGCCGGTTGGGCGGAGGGCACGGGCGAGGCCGTGCCGCTCGTGCCGGGCCCCTTCTTTTTCAAGCTCAAGACCGACCTTCCCCTCGGCGCCATCGTGCAGGGCAGCGAGACGCTTTTCCGCATCTTTGCACCGCGCGCCCGAGCCGTGACGCTCTCGATCGCCCGCGTGCGCGGCGAACTGGAGAGTTCTGTTTCCTATGAACTCGCCCGTCCGGCTGGTGCGGATGGTGCGGCGGGCGTCTGGCAGGTCGTCCTTGATCGAAATCTCCATGGCTGGCTGTACTGGTACGCGATCGACGGAAGTCTCGACGGCTTCGAGGCCAAGACGCGCGTGCTCGACCCGTATGCCCAGGCGGCGATCGGGCGCGACGGCCCCGGCATCGTGCTGGAGGCGGCGTGGGTGGGGCGGGGGGATCGCTCGTTCCAGACGCCGTCCTGGCACGACCTCGTCATCGTGGAGGCCCATGTGCGCGATCTCGCGCAAAACGCGCCGGTGGCGGCCGGGGACGAGGAACGGCGTGGATTCACGGGGCTGCGGAAGTGGGTCGAGAGCGACGCGTTCTACCTGCATCGCCTCGGGGTCAATTGCGTGGAGCTCCAGCCGGTGCAGGAATTCGATAACGTGACGGTCGGGGAGTATCACTGGGGTTACATGACGAACAATTACTTTGCGCCCGAGAGCTCGTACGCGCTCGAGCCGGAGCAAGCGTCCGGCGTGCGCGAGCTGCAGCAATTGGTGGCGGCGTTGCACCGGCGCGGCGTGGCGGTGGTGCTCGACGTGGTGTACAACCACGTGGGCGTGCCGACGCACTTGAAGTGCATCGACCGGCTGTATTACTTTGAGCAGGACGCCAGCGGCGCCCTCACCAACTGGAGCGGTTGCGGCAACGATCTGCGGGCGCGTTCGGCGATGGCGCGCCGCCTGATCATCGACAGCTGCGTGCATTTCATCGAGGCGTACGGCATCGACGGCTTCCGCTTCGACCTCGCCGAGTTGCTCGGGGTGGAGGTGCTGCGGGAAATCGAAATGGCGCTGAAGCGGGTGAAGCCCGATGTGATTTTGATCGCGGAGCCGTGGAGTTTTCGCGGGCACATTGCCGGCGCGCTGCGCGACACGGGCTGGGCGTCGTGGAACGACGGCTATCGTGATTTTGTGCGCGACTACGTGCGGGGCAACGGCGCCGCCGCGCGCATGGAATATTTTCTGCGGGGCTCGCCCTGGTATTTTGCGAAATGGCCCGCGCAGACCATCAACTACACCGAGTCCCACGACGACCGCACCTGGCTCGATGTGATTACGGAGCGGGGGCATCACAATGGGTTCGTTCCCACCGAAAATGACCGGCGGCGCACCCATTTGATGGCGGCGTTGCTCTTCATGTCGCTCGGCGTGCCAATGCTGGCGGCGGGGCAGGATTTTCTGCGCTCGAAACACGGCGTCAACAACACCTACCTGCGCGGCGAACTCAACGCGCTCGATTACCGGCGAATTCACCGCTTCCAGGGTACGCACGTCTATTTCGCTGACTGGATTGCCTTCCGGCGCAGTGAGCTCGGGCGGTTGCTGCGACAGTCCCAGCTGCCGAGCGAAGGCTTTTTTAAATTTGCCCATGCCGCGGCCTCACCCGCGTTGGCGGTCGTCTACAACGCCGATCAATCCCAAGGGCCGGTCCGGTTGTTTTTTGCCATCAATCCCACGCTAACTGAGATTAACCTCCCCCTTGCCGGTTTGATCGACGGCCCGGCCCAAAGCGGCTGGAAGATGCTGGCTGACCAGGAGCGGTTTTACGGGGCGGACGCGCACGGCCAGCGTCGCCCGATTGAGACGTCGCTCTGGCTGCCGCCGCTCGGATGCGGGCTTTGGGTCAGCGAAAGCAATCGGTAGAGGGGCCGCCCACCAGGGACGGAGGCGGGCCGCAAATGATGCGGAGTTTAGGTCAAAATTCTCGGTACCAAAACCCTTGCATCTACCGCGGCCCAGCCATTCAGTCGATGGTCCGCGTTCACGCGGCTTCATCTCAACGCAGTAATCAACATTGAACCAATCGGAGTCTCATCATGGCTGTTAAAGTCGCAATTAATGGTTTTGGCCGCATCGGGCGCCTCGTATTCCGCGCACTCGTCGAGCAGGGTTTGCTCGGAGAGACCCTCGACGTCGTCGCGGTGGGGGATATCGTTCCGGCGGACAATCTTGCCTATCTTTTGAAGTACGATTCCTCCCAGGGTCGCTTCAACGGCACCGTGGGCTCCAAGAAATCCTCCCCGGAAAAGGCCGAGGACGATGTCCTGATTGTCAACGGCAAGGAGATCCTCGTGGTCAGCGCCAAGTCTCCGGCCGAGTTGCCGTGGGCCAGGCTGGGAGTTCAGCTCGTGATTGAGTCGACCGGGCTCTTCACCGATGCCGAGAAGGCCAAGGGTCACCTCGTCGCCGGCGCCAAGAAAGTCATCATTTCCGCGCCCGCCAAGGGTGAGGACATCACGATCGTGCTCGGCGTGAATGACGACAAACTCGACCTGACGAAGCATAACATCATTTCCAACGCCTCCTGCACCACGAACTGTCTCGCGCCGATCGTCCACGTGCTGCTGAAGGAAGGCTTCGGCATCGAGGAAGGCCTGATGACGACCGTCCACTCCTACACCGCGACCCAGAAAACGGTCGATGGCCCGTCGAAGAAGGACTGGAAGGGCGGCCGCACGGCAGCCCAGAACATCATTCCGTCGACGACCGGTGCCGCCAAGGCCACCGCGCTCGTGTGTCCGGAAGTGAAGGGCAAGCTTACCGGCATGGCGTTCCGCGTGCCGACTCCGACCGTGTCGGTGGTCGATCTCACCGTGCGCACCACGAAGGAGACCTCCTACAAGGCCATCTGCGAGGCAATGAAGAAGGCCAGCGAAACCTACCTCAAGGGCATCCTCGAGTACACGAGCGACGAAGTCGTCTCGAGCGACTTCATCCACTGCAAGTCCTCGTCGATTTTTGACGCGGGTTCCGGCGTGGAGCTCAACTCGAAGTTCTTCAAGCTCATCTCGTGGTATGACAACGAGTGGGGTTATTCCAACCGCGTGGTCGAATTGACCAAGAAGATCGCCGCGGGGCTTTGAACCCCGCGCGGTTCAAAGCCAGGGTGGAAAGTCTGAAGGACTGGCGGCCTGAATCCGTCAGCGCCAGTCCCGCGGGCTTTCGGCCTTTCTGATCCAGCCTTTCAGCTCTTCAGTCCTTCAGCGATTTCGCCATGCCCAAGTTCAAAAGTATTCGCGACCTGAATCTCGCCGGCCAGCGCGTGCTCATGCGCGTCGACTTCAATGTCCCGCAGGACAAGGCGACCGGTGTCATCACCAACAACCAGCGCGTGGTCGCGGCGTTGCCGACGATCAAGTATGCGCTCGAAAAAGGGGCGTCGGTGGTGCTGATGTCGCACCTCGGCCGGCCCGACGGCCAGACGATCGCCAAGTTTTCGCTCCGGCCGGTGGCGGTGGAGTTGGAAAAGCTCCTGGGCCGTCCGGTGAAGTTCCTGACCGATTGCGTGGGGCCGGCGGTTGAGGCCGCGTGTGCGGCGGGAGTGCTGAAACCTGGCGAGGTCGTCCTCCTGGAGAATCTGCGTTTCCACATCGAGGAGGAGACGAAGGTAAAGCTGGAGGACGGCTCGAAGAAGGCGGCGGACAAGTCCGCCGTGGCGGCCTTTTGCGCGAGTCTGACGAAGCTCGGCGATGTGTTCGTGAACGATGCGTTTGGCACCGCGCATCGCGCCCACTCGTCGATGGTCGGGGTCGCGCTGGCCGACAAGGCGGCGGGTTTTCTGATGGAGGCGGAGCTCAAGGCCTTTGCGGCGGTGCTGGAAACTCCGCAACGCCCGCTTCTCGCCATTTTGGGCGGAGCCAAGATCGCGGACAAGATTCCCCTGATCAACAATCTCCTCGAGCAGGCCAACGAGATCATCATCGGCGGCGGCATGGCCTTCACGTTCAAGCGGGAACTCGAAGGCATGAGCATCGGTGACAGTCTGTTCGATGCCGAAGGCGCCAGGATTGCGAAGGAACTCTTCGCCAAGGCGGCTGCCAAGAACGTGAGAATCACCCTGCCGGTCGATTTCGTGATCGCGGACAAATTCGATCCCAACGCCAACACCCGGGTGGTCTCCGATCGGGAGGGTATTCCGGCCGGCTGGATGGGGCTCGATGGCGGGCCGAAGTCGATCGAGGTATTTGGGCAGGCGATTGGCCGCTCCAGAACGATCGTGTGGAACGGGCCTTCGGGCGTTTTCGAGTTCGAGAAGTTCGCCGGTTCGACCAAGGCGATGGCCGCGGCGATCGCGAAGGCCACCGCCGCGGGCGCCACCACGGTTGTCGGCGGAGGAGACACCGCGACGGCGGCCAAGAAGTTCAAGGTGGCCGACCAGGTCACCCACTGTTCCACCGGCGGCGGCGCGAGCCTCGAATTCCTCGAGGGCAAGGTGCTTCCGGGGGTGGCGTTTCTGGAGACCTGACCGTCACGTTCGCCGGCGGTAAGGGGGTTGCGAGTCAGCCTCGCAAACCGCCGCCCACGCGCGCAACCTGCCAAATCCAATCTCCCTCACCATGATCACTCGAAAGAAAATAATCGCCGGCAATTGGAAGATGAACAAGACGTCCGCCGATGGCGTGGCGCTCGTGCGCGACATCGTTGCGGCCGTTGGCAAGCAGGCGGACGTCGAAGTTGTCGTCTGTCCCCCGTTTACCGGGCTCGAAGCCGCGGGCAAGGCGCTGGAGGGTTCCAATGTCAGGCTTGGCGCGCAGAACATGCACCACGAGGCCGCCGGGGCCTTCACCGGAGAGGTGTCCGCGCCGATGCTGCGGGCCATCTTCACGACGCACGTCATCCTTGGCCACAGTGAGCGTCGCTTGTACTTCGGCGAGACGGACGAAACGGTGAACCGGAAGCTCCTCGCGGCGCTGAAGAATCAGCTCCGCCCAATTTTCTGTGTGGGCGAGACTCTGGCCGAGCGCGAATCCGGTGCGACCCTCAAGGTCGTGCAGACGCAGGTTGAGCGCGGCCTCGAAGGTGTGGGCAAAGACCACGCGCCATCCGTCACCGTCGCGTACGAGCCGGTCTGGGCGCTTGGCACCGGCAAGGTGGCGACGACCGAGCAGGCGCAGGAAGTCCATGCCTTCATTCGCGGGCTGCTGGTCAAACTGTTCGGCGAGCCGGCGGCGCAAAAGGTGAGGATTCTTTATGGTGGATCCATGAAGCCGTCCAATGCTCCGGAATTACTGGCGCAAAAGGACATCGATGGCGGCCTGATTGGTGGGGCGGCCCTGGAAGCGCGCAGCTTTGTCGAGCTGGTGAACGCGGCGGCGGCGGCCAGGTAACGGGAGCAGACTGCGATCCTAGGCTTTCTCATGGCACCAGGCGGCACAACGAAATTGGCCGGATTTTTCACTTGAGGAGCACGACAGAGTTTGTGTCTTAGTCCCTTCACTTTGGTGGAGTTGAGCAGTGGCCGCTCCGGAGACTGTAAATCTCCCGTCTTACGACACCGTTGGTTCGAATCCAACCTCCACCACCATTTTCGACGCCAAGGCCGCCCCTTTCAGGTGCCGAGTAATTTGACACCGGAGCCGGAGAAATGCCCTTCAATGCCTTCGACCACGTGACGAAAACCTTGCCCGGGATATTTTTTTCGCGTGAATTGCTCTCCGACATCCATGAGCGAATCCGGCCTTACTCAAAAAATTCGTGACCTCTTGCACCGCGAGGCGCACCTGAAGCTCGGCCGTGCACTGACCACGCCGCAGTGGACGCAAGGGGAGACGGAACTGCGGGCCCTGCATGCCACGCGTCCGCCGTTCATGATTTTTTCGCGCGCGAAACGGACCGAGCATCAGGCGCGGGTGGTCAAGGTGGAACAGGCGGTGGAGCGCCTGCGCCAGCGGATGAAGCTCTTCGATGCCTGTGACGCATACGTCGCCAAGTTGATCGAGGACGAGATTGAGAGCGCACTGCGGGCGGATTGTCCGGAATACATCGAAGCGCTGGGGGCTTGGCAGCAGAAGGACGCCTGGATGCAATGCCTCGAGCGCTTCGACGCGAAGATGGTCGAGTTTTCCCAGATTCTCGGGAATGCGCGTAATCTGGCGTGTTCGGGCTATTCCCGGCACTCGCAGGTGTATTCCTCCGGAGCGTTGGAGGCGTTCGAGCTCACGCTTACCGCCTCGCAACAAATGGAGGAGGAGGTGAAACTTGCCGACCAGATCGCGGATGCCCAACTGGAGGTGTTGAGCGCGAATGGCATTGAAACCACCCTGCTGCCGCGCCTGCCCGAACTGGGTTTTTCGGAGTTGGTGGAGAGCCTCAAGTCGAGTCCGCTGCCCGAGGCGCAGGGGCATTTTGCGACCCTGCTTGAGTCCAGTCAGAAGCTCCACCAGACGGGCATTCCGGAGCTACGGACCCAGGCGGAGCAGGTGCATTTGCTTCAGAAGAAAGACATCCGAGGTTTTCTGTCGGCCGCCTGGGAACAATTTCGCGTGGAAATCGCGCCGGAGATTTTCCCGGGCGACACGGAACGATCCGTGGTCAAGACCGAGGAGATGCGCCAGGCGGCGGTGCGCGCGAGCGCGCCGGCGCGGAAGTGAAGTCTCCGCCGGCGCAGCGTTCAAATCACGCCGGCCTCGCGGAAGCTGTAGTAGCCCTTGCCGATCGGATCCGCCGCGACCCGGCCGAGGATGAGGTGGTCGATCAGCGTGATGTCCACCGCCCGCGCGGCATCGCGCAGCATCCGGGTGACGTGCACATCGGGCGCGCTGGGTGAGGGGTCGCCGCTCGGGTGATTGTGGGCGCACACGATGGAGGAGGCCCCTTCCCGGACCGCGATGCGGAAAACCTCGCGCGGGTGCGCGAGGGTGGCGTGGGCCGTGCCCGAGGTGAGTTCCACCCGCTTGAGCAGCCGGTTCCGGCGGTTGAGACAGAGCACCCAGAATTTCTCGACCTCCAGCCCGGCGGCGATCGGTTGCAAATAGGCCAGGACCAACTCAGGCCGACTCAGCAACGGTTCGTCGCCCGCCTGTTGCGTGAGAATCCGCTTCGCCACCTCCATCACCGCGACCATTTGCAGTGCCTTGATCTTCCCGATGCCCTTCAGCCGTCGAAAATCCGTGTCTTTCCATCCCGTCAGTCCCGCCAGCGAACCCGCCTCGGCAATCAGGCGCGACGAAAGCGTCACGACATCCATTCCCTGGGTTCCGCTGCGGAGGAGCATTGCGAGCAATTCGGTGTCGCTGAGACTCTGGGGGCCGAATTTTTCGAGCCGTTCCTGCGGACGCTCGCCCACCGCCATGTCGCGCAAACGGTTGGGCAGGGGGTATTCGGGGGCGGCGGGCACAGGGTTTGGTTTGGACAGATTTGCGCGCGGTGCCAACTCTTCCCGCACCAGCCTATGAATTCATTGCGCGTCATCGTGTGGGGAGAGAACGTCCAGGAACAAACGGACCCGGCGGTCGCCGCGATCTACCCTCACGGCATGCACGAGACCATCGCGGCGGGGCTGCGCGAGTGGTTGCCGGAGGCGAGCATCGGGACCGCGACGTTGCAGGAGCCGGATCACGGTTTGGCCGAGGCCCGCCTGGCCGAGACCGAGGTCCTGGTCTGGTGGGGCCATCGGGCGCATGCCAAAGTACGCGACGACATCGTCGATCGGATTGAGCGGCGGGTGCGCGAGGGCATGGGCCTGATTGTGCTGCACTCGGGCCATTATTCGAAAATTTTCATCCGCCTCCTGGGCACGCCCTGCTCGCTGAAGTGGCGGGTCGCGGGCGAACGTGAGCGCCTCTGGGTCTGTGCTCCGGGACACCCGATTGCGGCGGGCCTTGGGCCATTCTTCGAACTCGCCCACGAAGAGATGTACGGTGAGCCTTTCGCCGTGCCGGCACCCGACGAGCAGGTGTTCATCTCCTGGTTTGAGGGCGGGGAAGTGTTTCGGAGCGGCTGTTGCTGGCGGCGCGGGGCCGGCCGCATTTTCTATTTTCGTCCGGGCCACGAGACGTATCCGACTTATTTGGACGCAAACGTGCGCCGCGTCATCGCCAACGCCGCCGGATGGGCCGGCTCGCGGGGGCAGTAATCCACTGATGGGTTAGTTGGAGGCGGGGTGCCCTCACCCCGCTATTTCAGGCTGCGCGAGCGCGCATCTGCCGGTTGACGGTTCGCCCGGAGGGGCGGCTTTCCAGCCGCCCAAGCACGGCGACAGGAGTGTCGCCGATCCGTAATCTCTGAGATGCGCCCGCTGCGCGGCGCCCGAATCAATAATGCTTGATATACCCGTTGCGGCGGAGACGCTCCAGCCACTTTTCCTGGCTCGCGCGACCCATCTGCTGCACCAGGACGCGCTCGATCTGGTCGCGCACTTCGTCGAGGGGTTGGATGCCGGCAAAGCGGCGGTCCTCGGCGAAAAGAATGAAGGCCCCTTCGGGGAGCAAAATGGGCTTGCCCGCCTCGCCTTTCTTGAGGTCGAACGCCACCTCGCTGAATTCCTTGCGGAAGTCTGATCGCTTGAGCCAGCTCCAGTCTCCGCCCTTGCTCCGTTTCAGGTCCTTGCTGAACTGCTTGGCGAGTTCTTCGAATTTCTCGCCGGCCTTGAAACGTTCCAGGACCATGTTGCCCTGCTCCATCAGGGTGGCGTCGGTCTCGGTCTCGGTGCGGGTGAGCTGGATGAGGCGCAGGTGGACTTCATCCTCCCGGTAAAAACGATCCTTGTTTTCGTTGTAGTACGTCTCGATGCGCACCGGGCTCACCACGCTCTGTGATTTGCGCTGCTGGCCCTGCATGTATTGGAAGATGATGTTTTCTTCGAGTTCCTTGCGATAATCGCGAATCGTCTGCCCCTTGGACCGCAGGTAGGCAAGGAACTTGGAACGGTCGCCCTCGAAGCGCTCCGCGAGTTCATCGGCCTGGGCGTTTTCGACGTAGGCAATGGGGATCTGCCGTTTCTCGTCCTTGCGAAATTCCTTCACGATCAGCACCCGATCCACGAGATCCTGGATGGCGCTGTCCTGCAACTGTTCGAGGCGTTCCTGGAACTCCTTCTCGGTCTTGGCTTCGTTGCGCAGCTGCGGCAGCAGCGGCCCGATGTACTGCATGACGTCGGCGACCGTGATGATTTTTTCCTCGGCGACCGCCACGATGCCATTGGCGAAACGGAGGTTAAGGTTCTGCGCGACGGGGTCGGAGGACGGACCGACGGGGGCCGCCGTGGCGGGGGCGGCGGGGGTGGCGGGAGCGCCGAACTGGGCAAACGCCGAGGCGATCGACGCGACGGAAATCAAGGTGGAAACAAGGCGGCGACGGATCGTCATGGGCGGGAATTTGCGGGTGGTGAAATTAGAATTGGGGGAAAATGCAACATCTGCTGGGCAACGCAAACCGGCCGTGCCCACAAATTCCTTTGGGAGGATTTGAGTGTCATTACGGACGTGGCAGGCTGCTCGGCAGGTTGTTCAAAAAGGAAATGATTTCGCGCAAACGTAGGAGGGGCTTGGGAGCGGTCAACCTCGGAAACCGGGAGCCAACCTGCACCCAGTCGTCGCGGCGGCCGCTGTGCCGGAGGCACTTCAAACGCCCCGATTCGGTTTCGACGGAGACGATGCCCTTTTGTTCCGCCCGGATTCGGATTTCGGTGATGAGCAGCAACGCTTTGACCTCGTCGCCGAACTTTCCGAAGCGGTCGCGGAGGTCCGATTCGATCACCTGGAGGTTGGGCAAAGTGTCCGCCATCGCCAGCTTACGGTAGAAATCGATGCGCAGCCGGGTCTCCGCGAGGTAGGTCGGCGAGATGCGGGCCTGGATCCGGGTGACTTCGACGGCCTGTTGGTCCTCGGCGTCCCGGATCGCGGTGTAACCATCCACGTGCCGCCCGGCGTTGCGGGTGGGCGGCGTACCCTCGCCCACGAAGACAAAATCCAGTTTCACGCTCGCGCGAATCGCCGCGGCGACGGTGTCGCCTTTCAGCCGGGCCACCGATTGCCGCAGAAGCTGGCAGTACAGCTCGAAGCCGACGCCGACGATGTGCCCGCTTTGCTCGGCCCCGAGGAGATTGCCGGCGCCACGCAGTTCGAGGTCGCGCATGGCGATGCGGAAACCGGCGCCGAGCTGGTTGTGCTGGCGCATCGCCGTCAGCCGCTGGCGGGCGACCTCGAGCAGTCGCGTGTGCCGGTGCAGCAGCAGATACGCGTACGCCTGATGCTTGAAGCGCCCGACCCGCCCGCGCAGTTGATACAGTTGCGACAGACCGAAACGATCGGCGCCCTCGATGATGATCGTGTTGCTGTTGGGGATATCCAGCCCGCTCTCGATAATCGTCGTGCAGACGAGCACCTGATAGCGCCCGGCCACGAACTCGGTCATCACTTCCTCGAGTTCGTCGGCGTGCATCTGTCCATGGCCGACACCGATACTGAGACCGGGCAGCATTTCGCGCAGTCGCGCCGCCACCAGGTCGATCGTCTGGACGCGGTTGTGGAGATAAAAAACCTGTCCGCCGCGCCGCAGTTCGAAGTGGATCGCGTCGATCACGACCTGCTCGTCGTAGGTCTTCACGATGGTCTGGATCGGGTGGCGGTTGGAGGGCGGCGTATCGATCACGCTGAGGTCTCGCGCCCCGGTGAGCGCCATGTAGAGCGTACGGGGAATGGGGGTCGCGCTCATCGAGAGCACGTCGACGGTCGCGCGCATCCGCTTGAACACCTCCTTGTGTTTCACCCCAAAGCGCTGCTCCTCGTCGATCACGACGAGCCCGAGTTCCTGGAAGGCCACGTCGCGCTGCAACAGCCGGTGGGTGCCGATCAAAATGTCGACCTGCCCGGCGGTGGTGGCTGCGAGAATCTTCTTCAGCTCCGCCCGCGAGCGAAAGCGACTGAGCATCTCGATCGCGATCGGGTAGCCGGCCATGCGTTCGCGAAACGTGTTCAGATGCTGCTGGGCCAAAATGGTGGTGGGCACCAGCACCGCGACCTGGCGGCCGCCCTGCACGGCCTTGAACGCGGCGCGGATCGCCACCTCCGTCTTGCCGAAGCCCACGTCGCCGCAAATCAATCGATCCATCGGGCGCGTTTTCTCCATGTCCGCCTTCGACTCGTGGATCGCGCGCAATTGATCGCGGGTCTCGGTGAACGGGAACGAGGCCTCGAATTCCTGCTGCCAGTCGTTGTCGGGCGGAAACGCGAACCCGGGCTGGGCCTCGCGCGAGGCGTGAATCCGCAGCAGCTCCGCCGCGAGATCGATCGTGGCCCGCTCGGCGGCCTGCCGCGCTTTTTCCCAGCGGCCCGAGCCGATGCGGCCGAGTTGCGGCCGGGTTTTGCTCAGGCCCACGTAGCGGCTGATTAAATGCGATTCCTGCAGGGGCACGTGCAGGGTCACGCCGTCGTCAAACTCGAGGGAGATCACCTCGCGGACACCCTGGGCCGTATCGAGTTTCGTGAGACCGCGGTAGTGGGCGATGCCGTGCTGCAGGTGCACGACGAAGTCGCCCTCGACCAGTTCGGAGAAATCGAGCAGCTGATCCACCTGGGCGCGATGGGCGACGGCCCGGGCGTTGAGCGTGGGGCGGCGCTGCCGTTGCCGGCCGAAAATTTCGGTTTCGGTGACGACGACGAGGCCGAGCCCGCATTTTTCACGTTCTCCGTGGCGTTTCGAGGGCGTTCGCCGATGGTCGGGCGGCTGGCCTTTGGATTCGTGCGGATCATGCGGGCTAAAGACAAAACCGCCGGGCGGTTTTGTCAGCTGAGCGGATGCCAACATGTCTTCCCCGGTAGAACCAGTCCGCGAGCCCGCGGTGGCTTCGGCTGACAGCGGGGTGTGAATTACCCGGGCCGGAGCATTGGATTCTGGCAGGGCAAGGCGTCTCGCCGAGCCGCCACGCATCGGCTCTCCGGGCCGATTCGCTCTTCCCAATTCCGCGCCTTTCCGGTAGGTGATGCGAAAACCCTCGTTCAAGGTTCCGCGCAGCCAGCGCGGTTGCAGCGTCTTGAGGGCCTTGTCCGCGGCGAGGATTTCCCGCGCGCGTTTTTCCTCGCCCTCTTTCGAGACGACCAGCGCGACGTCGTAGCCGTCGTGTTGCCAGGCCGCCACCTGCCGCAGAAAATCGCGGCGCGCATCTTCCTCCACGTTCAACCGCTCCTGCGCCACCAACGCGTCGCCGGGGTAGCGGCGATGATGGGTGAGACTCTCGGTGTCCCACGTGACGCCGCCGCCGCCGCCCGCGCAGAGCCGGCTCGCTTCGTCGAGATCGCTGACGGCGAAAACCGCGGCCGCGCGGGCGAGCAGCGGAGCGAGCGCGTCGTGGCCCGTGGGCGTGAGGGCGCCGAATTCCTCCTCGAGGGCGGCGGGTTCGACGAACAACAGGTGGGTGGCCGGGGGGAGATAATCGGCGAGCCCGGTGGAGGAGGGCGCCAGGCGCACCCGCGACGAAGCGGCGAGGGTGATGCGTTCGACGCTCGCGCCGGAGCGCTGGGTGACCGGATCGAATTCGCGGATCGACTCGATTTCGTCGCCGAAGAAATCCAGCCGGTAGGGCTGGTTGGCGGTGACGGGATAGACGTCGATGAGGCCGCCGCGAATCGCGTAGTGGCCGGGCGCCTCGCACACCGCCTCGGAGTCGTAGTCGAGACCGCGGAGTTGTGCGAGCAGGCCCTGGAACGGCAGCACCTGCCCGCGGGCGAGGGTAAGTTCCCGGGTGGAAAATTCTTCCAGGGCCGGCACGGCTTGCAGCAGCGCGGCGGGGGTGGCGACGACGAACAGGGTATCGGGTGTGGTGGTGAACCCGCGGAGCGGGCGCAGGCGGGAGAGGACGGTGAGGCGGTCGTTGGCAGCGGCGAAGGCCTCGCGCAGGCCGCCGCTGTCCGGCAGCGCTTCGGGAAAGACCAGCGACGTTTGCGGGCGCGGGTCGCCGAAGGCGGAGTGAAAAAAAGCGATGTCTTCGGCGAGATGTTCGGCGGCCTTCAGGTCCTCCGCGACGACGAGCCAGACGGGGGCCGGGTGCTCACGGCCGAGCCCGGCGATGACGGCGCCGCGGGCGGGCGGGCAGACACCGGTGAGCTTGTGGCGGATGATCGGCGTAAGATCCGACATGCGAAACGGGCGACACTACGCGGGTCGGGGCCAGCGACAAGCTCGTTGGCAGCATGGGCGATGAGGCGGGTGCCGGCGGCACGACCAGCGCGGCATCTGCACAGGTTGGCGGCGCCGAAAACGTACCACCCTTTGCCCCGAAGGAAACGAAGCAAACGAAGCGAACGGAGACGAACGCCGCTTCGTTCTCTTGCTTGCCTTCTGTTCAAATTCTTTGGCTGGAAAATCCACGCCGCAGGTCCGCGCAACACCTCCGGGCGGCCGCTGATCCCGTCGGGTCCTGCTTTCGGCGCAGGCATGATCGCCCTCGCGTCCGCGCCACAATCGTCTCCAATCAGTGACGGTTGAACTCATGAAAATCGTAATCACTGGAGTAACGCGCGGACTGGGTCGCGCGCTGATTGAGGAATTTATCCGGGGCGGGCACACCGTCATCGGATGCGGGCGCAGTGGCGATGCGATCTTTGATTTGCGCATGACGCACCTCGCGCCGCACGACTTCTCGATCGTCGACGTCGCCCTCGACAACAAGGTCGCGCTGTGGGCGGCGAAGATCCTCGAGCACGACAGCGCGCCGGATCTTTTGATCAATAACGCCGCGATCATGAACCGGCTTTCGCCGGTCTGGGAACAGGATGACCGGGAATTTTCGAGACTGGTGGATGCAAACATCCGCGGGGTGCAAAACGTGATTCGCCATTTCGTTCCCGCCATGGTCGCGCGGAAGCAGGGCGTGATCGTCAATCTGAGTTCCGGTTGGGGACGCAGCGTGGCACCGGAAGTCGGACCTTATTGCATGTCGAAATGGGCCATCGAAGGCCTGACGAAGGCCATGGCGGCGGAATTGCCCGCCGGCATGGCCGCGATACCGCTGAACCCGGGCGTGATCGACACCGACATGCTTCGCTCGTGCTGGGCGGATGGCGCTTCCAGCTATCCGAAGGCCGAGCAATGGGCCAGGACCGCCGCACCCTTCATCCTCGAATTGGGTCCGAAGGACAACGGCAAGTCCCTGACTGTCGGCGGTGACGACTGAGCGAGACCGACGGGCGAAAGTTATTTCACCGCCTGCGCGGCCAGGCCCGGCGAACCGGCTTGGCAGCCGGGCACCTCGACTGGCAGCAGCCGATGGACCTCGGGAAGATTTGTCCAAGCTTGCTGTTCAAACTTCTGGACGAACTCCTTCATTCGCTGCCGCCGTCTTTCGCGGGTGAAGAGTTCGGAGGGGTTGGTGCGGTTCGTCAGCGGGGGGTGCATGGTGACCCCCTTGTCGCAATCGTTATGCCAGTCGTAAAATATTCCGTTTCTCAATCATTTACAACGATGTGCCAGTCTTTCGACCGCTGGCGTCTAAATGCGGAATGGGTCTAATTCCCCAATATCTTTGGCTGCAGCGCGGATGGTACCCCAACTTCTGGGACGGTTCAGCCCGCAAGTGCCCGCGAGGAGTGGCAGTTGTGCAGGAGACGGTTGGTGCGTTGTCGTTCGGGCGCGCTATTCGCGCAGGCGAGAATCGAGCACGAGCGTGACAGGGCCGTCATTCACGAGCTCGACCTGCATCATCGCACCAAACTCGCCGCACGCCACCCGCCGAACGGAGTTCGGGGCAGGCAGGGGGCCGAGGGCGGTTTCCAAGCGAGCGAGAAATTTTTCGTAGAGCGCCTGCGCAACGTCCGGCTTCGCGGCGTCGTTGAACGATGGGCGGGTGCCCTTGCGCGTGCTGGCACAGAGGGTGAACTGGCTCACGACGAGCACCGTGGCCTGGTGGGGATTGGCGATGTCGGCGACCAGATCGATGACCGAGCGGTTCATCTTTCCCGCGTCGTCCTCGAAAATGCGCAGGACCGCGATTTTTTGCGCAAGCCAGTCGAGGTCGGCGTCGGTGTCGCCTTGGGCCACGCCGAGGAGCACGAGCAGACCGCGGTCAATCTCGCCAGTAACGCGAGCGTCGATCGTCACGCGGGCGGAGGAGACGCGTTGGACGACGGCGCGCATGATTGGGAAAGTGACAAGCCGTAACGAGTGAGTCCGAGGTGGAGCCCGTTGTCCCCAACGGGCTCATCTGGGAGCGGACAGCTCAAAAACCCGCGATGAGGACAGCGGGTTCCACCTTTCAGTGGTTTCGTCTGCGGAGGAAAAACGCACATCGACTGAAGGGACACGGCTCAGCGGTCAGAGGCCCAAGTGCAAGGAAACGAGCGAGAGAGAGAGAAACGCGGGTTCCGTCTGATTCAGAATTTCCCGAGCCGTGCTACCTCACAGCATCGGGATATGCGGCTCGGTCTCGGCCGCGTAATCAACACCCTTCAGGCCGAAGCCAAAGAGCTTGAGGAATTCGGTGCGATAGCCGGCGATGTCGGTTTCGTCGGCGAGATTTTCCGTCGTCACGCGCGGCCAGATTTCGCGGACCGCGGCCTGGATGCCCTCGCGCATTTCCCAATCATCGACGCGGACGCGGCCGAGTTCGTCAAATTTTGGGGTGCAGCCGTTGTACATTTGCGTGGCGAAGAGGCGCTGGACTTGCTCGATGCAGCCCTCGTGGGTGCCGGCTGCCTTCATCAGTTTGTAGAGGATCGAAATGTAGAGCGGCACCACGGGAATCGCGGAGCTGGCCTGGGTGACGAGGGCCTTGTTCACCGAGATGAAGGCGCGCCCGCCGCCGTTGAGTTTGAGCAGGGAGTCGATGTTGCGGGCGGCACGCTCGAGATCGTTTTTCGCCAGCCCGATGGTTCCGTTCTTGTAGATTGCCCACGTGACATCTGGTCCGATGTAGGAATAAGCGACCGCTTGCGCGCCAGGGGCCAGCAGCTTCGCGTCGGCCAGCGCGTTCATCCAGAGCTCCCAATCCTCGCCGCCCATGACCGCCCTCGTGTCCGCGACCTCGAGATCGGTGGCGGGTTCGATGGTGACGGTGCTGACGATGCCCTTGTCGGTGTCGACGGTCTTGTTGGTGTACGGCTGATTGACGGGCTTCAGGACCGAGCGGTGCACGGCACCGGTGCGGGGGTGGGTGCGGCGCGGCGAGGCGAGCGAATAAACCACGAGATCGATTTGTCCGAGGTCGGCGCGGATGAGCTCGAGAGCCTGGCGTTTGATGTCATCTGAAAAAGCGTCGCCGTTGATATTCTTGGCGTAACGCCCGGCGGCGCGGGCGGCGCGGGTCACGGCAATCGTGTTATACCAGCCGGGGGTGGCGGGGCGGCCCTCTTCGGACGGGCGTTCGAAAAACACGCCGAGCGTGGCGGCATCGGAACCGAAGGTGGCCGCGATGCGCGAAGCCAGCCCGTAGCCGGTGGAAGCTCCGATCACGAGGACTCGTTTCGGGCCTGGGTGAATCGGGCCTTTGGCCTTCACGTGGTCGATCCACTCCTGGATGTGTGCCGCGCAGCCTTCGGGATGGGCGGTGACGCAAACGAAGCCGCGGACCTTGGGTCTGATGATCATGCGGCTTGCATGATTTCGCGGTGCAGGGACCACTGGCAAGTGGCATTTCCGGGCGGCATGCGCCGGAGAGAGCATCTCCGGATTGACAGAGGTGGTCGGCGAACGATAGCGCCAGCTATTTCCCGAGCAGCACAAACGGTCCCTCGGCCTTGGGTACGCCGCCTTTGCGCTCGAGCGTGACGGCGAAGGCGCTGACCGCACCGACCGGCTGGCGGGCCTTGAATGGCATCCGCGCCGCGCCGGTTTGCGCGTCGACCGTAAACACGCCGCCATCGACTGGATTCGGATACTGGGGATCGACCACCCAAAGCTGATAGTCCTGATTTGGAAGGAGGGCCGGGAGCTGTTCCACCTTTAACACGCCCTCTTGTTTGGCGGGATCCCAGACGGCCACGGCGATGGCTTTGGGTGAATTATTCAGCATCGAGGCCAGGGCGGTAATCTTCAGGCTGGCGAGGTCACCTTGAGTCTTGAGGTCGTTGGTCAGCCTGGCCACCTGGCCGCGACTCTCGGCCAGCTGCGCGGCGGTGGAGGTGACCTGCTGCTGCAGCGTCGTGAGCTGCTGCTTTGCGATAATCCGCTCGGCTTCGAGTTGCTGCCGGGAACTCTGGTGGGATATCTCCGCGAGCGCCGCCTGATTGCGGAACAGGTCGGCCTCCGAGCGGCTCCCAAAGTAGAGCTGGGCCAACCAACCCGTGCCGAGCGCGAGACCCGCGGCGATCGCCCACGGCATCAGGGCACGAAACATCCGCGGCGAGGGGCGGATGATGTTGTCCGGGCGCCCTGCGGGAGGGAGGGCGGCGAGGATGCGCGACTTCAGCGCAGCCGGCGGGGTCACGACGGGCGCGGTGAAAGCGAGGGCCGACGAAGTGTCGCGGAGCTCGCGCACCAGGGTTTGGAGCGAAGGAGTGCGGGCGAGTTCGGCTTCGAATTGCGAGAGCTCGTCGCTCTCCAGCAAGTCGAGGGCACGCAGCGAAGCGAGTTCTTCCCAGCGTTCGTTCATAACTGGGTCGCGAGCGTGTCGCGAAGTTTCATGAGCCCGCGACGAATCCGCGCTTTCACCGTGCCGAGCGGCTCGCGCAGTTTGGTCGCAATTTCCTCCTGCGTGAAACCGCCGAAGAAGGCGAGTTGCAGGGCGCGTTTTTGCTCGGCGGGCAGCGCGGCGACGGCCGCCCGCACCAGACGGGCGTTGTCGGCGAGGATGGCGGTGTCGCCCCCGGTGCTGACGGCGCCATCGCGATCGTAGCCGAGATCTTCCGGGGCGGATTCAGCCAGCAGTTCCGCGCGCCGCCGCCGCATCCGCACGCGATCGATCGCGCGATTCCGGACGAGGGTGACGGTCCAAGCGAAGGCACTGCCCCGCGTGACCTCAAAGCTGCCTGCTTTTTCCCAGAGGGCGACAAACGCATCGTGCACGACGTCCTGCGCCTCGGCGGAATCGCGGAGAATTTGGAGCGCCGCGCCATAGAGCGGGCCCGAGAAGCGATCGTAGAGCCGGGCGAAGGCGTCCCGATCACCGTCCGCGATCTGCCGCAAGAGGCGGGCATCGGTCTCGTCCCGCTCACCGGGAGTTTGAGATTCGGCAGACTCCGGCGATCTCATCATGTGGCGCAACCGTGGAGACGGCAGAGCCCCGCCCCTTTCCGCCCTGTGGCAGAAAAGTCCTTCGGGCAGGCAGGAGAGGAGGGCTGGCATATCTTTTTCATACGCGTGGTGGGCCGAAGGGGATGCAGGCAACCCTCGCTTGGCGAGATTTTTTCGCCGCGGGACGAACTACAAAACTGCCAGTCCGAAGAGGCCAAGGATGATAAGCAAAGCAACGGCGAGGAGAATCTTGCGCTCGAGCTTGGTGACGCGAAAAGGCATGGTCGGGCGGGCCGAACTACAGGCCCAGGGGCCGGACGCGGGCGAAGAAATCCCGGATTACCGGCTCATTTTGGATTTCCGGCCACGGACGGTTGGACGACAGCCGGGCGAAGAGTTGATCGCCGTCGCGGCGGAACCCAAATTTCCACGCGATGCGGAGAAGTTCGACAGCGGAGTAGGGATCGCGATAGGCGATGGGCTGGCCGTCGTGGATGTGCCAGAACCAGACGTGCTGGGGCTGGGTGGCTGCGACGAAGACGCGGTGCTCGGCCTCGGGCAGGGCGCGCTCGGTGGTCGCCAAGACGGCGCGGGGCTGACGGTTGGGCTGGGGTGTCCAACCTGCGCCCGGCCAGCAGGCGTCCGGTGTATGCGCTGCGACGAGACTCACCGGCGCCTGCCCGGCGCGCCAGTAGGCGACGTAGATCACAATCTCGGTGGGTGGTCCATCCGGGCCGGCGCGTTGGTAGTAAGCCTGGGCGAGGTGTTCGGTTCGAAGGGTGCCCCGAAACTCGAAGAGATCGGTGGATTTCATGCGCCAGCCCGCGGGCGCTTCCGGGAGCAGCGCAATCAGGTTGGGGACGGGGACGGCGGTGCGATCGGAGGGGCGGGTGTTTAAAACGAAAAAAACCACGAGACCTGCGGCGAGGGCGAGGCTGCCCGTCAGCGACCATTGGGCCACATTGCCGCAGCGCGACAGTGGGGCGGAGGACACGGGCGATGCGGGTGAGCCGCCGCCACGTTCCAGGAGCACCGCCAACGCGCCGAGGATCACCGCAGTGAGACCAAGCACCGCGAAGCCCGTCGCATCATGCCACGTCCCCGCGATGTCGATCTTTTGGTTGGCGAGCAGCGTCAACGTCAGTGAACGCAGAAAATTCATGCCCAGTGCCAGGGGAGCGGCGAGGAGGAGAATCAGGGCCCGGGCCCAGGGCCGGCGGACGAGGGTCGCGGAAAAAAACACTCCGGCAAACACGCAGGAGATCAGGCTGCGGACGCCGCTGCACGCCTCTTCGACACCCACGGTGGTGTTCGCGAGATCGATGATGTTACCGTGCCGGATGGCGGCGATGCCGAGGAGGTGGAGGGTGCGGAGCACGCCTTCGCTGATCCAGAGTTGCAGCGTCAACGTGAGGCGGGTGTAGGTGCCGGGGGGAATGGCCGTGGTCAGCAACCAGAGCCCGGCGGCGACCACCGCCGGCCAGTTGAACGGCAGGAGCCGGACCGAGTCGCGCGAAAAAACTGCGATGGCGGCGAGGCAGAAAAACGTGAACGACAACGTCAGCATCACATTGACGAGCGCGTGCGACCAGTCGACCGCGGCGGCATACAGGCCGGCGGCGGAAAGCGCGAGCAGCGCCCCGCCGAGCAGTGCGGCGAGTCCGAATCCCGCCGGCGCGCCCGGCTTGAGGTAGCGCGGCGTGCCCGAGCGGCTCTCGTGCAGGAGCAGCAGGAACAACAGTGGCATGAAAAAACCATGCGACAGGTCGGGGTTCACCCGCCACTGGGGCCAGAGCCGGCCGGACAGCGCCGCGGTGGCGACGGCAAGGGCAGCCAGCGAAAATTTCCCCGCGAGCGGGAGGGCGCGCAGCGCCGGCAGAAGGGGAGTGGGCGGGCTCATCCGCGTTGGGGGGCCGTCGGCGCCGCGACGGGAGGCGGGAAGCGTTCGAACAGTGAGTAGGTGACTTCCATGGGCAGCGGCAGCACCGGCAGGAACGTGGTAATCCGGCGTTCGGCGGTCTCACCGCGGAAAAATGCCTCGACCACGGTCAGCACCATGAACGGTCGCTGCGATGCGTTCTTCAATCGCCCGGAGATTTCCTGCAGCTTGGGATAGTCGCCCATGGCTCCGGCCGTGCAGAAGAGCGAAAACCAGATGCCCGCCGATCCGGTGTCGAGCGGAACTGGCTCGTGCGCAATCTTCCTGATGAGCCGGTCAAAGGTTGCGGCGTCGGGAAAACGGATGAGGTGGGAGCAAAGGATCTTGATGACCGGCAGACTGGCCGCGGTCAGCGGCGCGGCGAGGAGCTTGTCGATCTCCTGAGCATGGAGGCGTTTCACTCCGCCGGCCGCGAGGGCGTCGAGGCGCAGGGTGAGGTTGGCTTCGTAATCGAGCAGAGTGGGGTGCCGGCCCAGCAGATCAAGTGCGGCAAAAGTGTCCTTCATTTCCGTGAGCACACTCACCCGATAGTAGTGGCAGAAGGCCGGGGAGTTGGCGGGCCATGGGGCGTCAATGGCGGCGCGGGCCTCCCGGGTTTGGCCGGCGCGCAGGAGCAACTCCACCGCGAAAACTGGGCGCCACGCCTGCGCCGTCGGTGCCGCGTTGGCGACGAGTGCACGCAGAATCTGATCGGTGGGGACGCGTCGGCCGGCAAAGACGAGCGCACGAATCCACACTGACGACTGCGGTGATCCCTCGATCAATTCATCGCGGGCGAGCTGCATGATGCGCTCAAAACTCCCTCGGGCCAGCAGCGCGCGAAACCAATCCTGCGTCGTTCCGTGGCGCTTGTCGGGATGGTCCTTGATCAACTGCTGAAACACGGCGTCGGAATGCGAGGGTTGACCAGCCTGAAGATGCTTCGCGAGCGAAAGGCCCGCGGCATAGTTGGTGGGATCGAATTCGTAGGCGTTGGTAAGATAAAGGAGGCCTTCGGCGATCCGCTCCTGGTCGAACGCGAGGTTCGACTTCTGCAGAAAATAAGCGCCGCGGGCCACGGTGACCCGGCCCCAGAGTGGCGGCAGGCCGATGTGGAGGATGTTCACCGGGTACCCGACGGTCCGGAGAAACGCGAACACGACGATGACGCCGGCCGCGTAGATCGCCAGCAGCAGGCTGCCATAGTAGCGCAGCGCCTGCCCCCAGACGGGTCGTACGTCGGTCGCGTTAACTGAGCAGCGCAGGCCATCCTTGGTCTGCACCAGGAGCGGACAGACCCGCCGGAAACGCACCGGCCGGTTCCAGGACAGGCACGGATCGCATTGGGTCTCGTACGCGCGGCCGGAGTCGCTTTGGGCCTGGCAAGGGCAGACACTCTGACCACGACGCAGCCGAAACCACGTCTTTCGCGTGTTCCAGTAGAACAGGCCCCAAAAGAGCCTGAAAATATCTGCGCTCCAGCCAATCACGGAGGAACCCTACCGGGGGAGCCTCTTCCCGCAAATCGAATCACTGTCGCCCGTCCTTGGCGGGTTCGGCTCAAACCTTCACGGCAAACAGGTCGGCGTGCATCGTGCCTTCGGCGACCTTGTTCACGGTCCCGGTCATCATAATCGAAAAACCGTCCCCGATTTCGATGCCGATCTGACCGCCGGGCATGTGGACCGTCACGTCGCGATCGACGAGCCCCAGCCGGTGGGCGACGGCGGCGGAGGCGCTGGAACTGCTCCCGGACGCGAGGGTGTAGCCGGCGCCGCGTTCCCAGATCTCGATTTGAATGTTCCGACGATCGCGGACCTTCATGAACTGGACATTGGTTTTGCGGGGAAAGTCCGGGTGCGTCTCGAGGTGCGGGCCATAGCGGTGCGCGAGCTCGGGCGAGATGTCGGCCAGCGGAATGACACAATGCGGGTTGCCGATCGTCGCGGCACAATAACTAAATTCCCGGTCGAGGATGATGATTTTTTCGTTGAGCACCTCGCGCGGTCCACCGGCCACGTTGACCGGAATCTTCGCGCTGTCGAAGCTCACGCGGCCCATCGCCACGGTGATGAGGCGGCCCTGCTCCTTGATCACGGATTGGACGTGTCCGCCCGGCGTTTCGATGGTGAACGCCGGGTGTTTCACGAGCCCCTGGTCCCAAAGGAAACGGGAGAAAATCCGGAGACCGTTGCCCGATTTTTCCGCCTCGGATCCGTCGGGATTAAAAATGCGCAGACCAAACTCGCTCTGCGCCGACGGCAGCGGTCCCCACAGGATGCCGTCGGATCCGACCCCGAAGTTGCGATGGCAGACGACGCGGATCTGGTCGACCGTGGGGGCGGGTTTCCAGGAGGGAAAATCGCGCGGGTCGAGGACGATGTAGTCGTTGCCGAGGGCGTGGTATTTGTGGAAGCGCATGAGTGGAAAGTCGGCCAACAGAACAGCGATCCGCCGGAGGTGGAAGGCTGGAAATCGGGGCCGGAGGCGCGGACGGTTTACCCCGCGAGGGGAATCGTTTCCGGCGGTTCGACGTAGCCGAACAACTTCCGCCGCTTGATCGCGGTCGCGACGGTGGGCGGCACCATGGCTTCCCAGGCGGGGTCGCGATCCCGGATCCGGCCCAGCACGTCCCGTGAGAACACTCCGAGCACGTCACGATCGAATCCGGTGATGCAGTCAATATGGTGATTCTCCATCAGGTGATCGTAAAGATTGCGCAGGTGGGGCGTGATATGGACGTTCTTGGCGGTGATGAGGACGTTGGCGGCAAAGGCGTGGCCGGCGATGGCGCCGTGGACGATGGTTCCACCGGCGTTGACGTAGCGGTCATACGCTTCCTGGCGCATGGGATAGATGTAGAGCTTGACGGCGTGGCGAAACATTCGGCCAAACGACTCGAGGATTCCGCCCTCGAGATGCTCATAGTATTTCTCGTTGAAGATCTCGATGAGGTTGTTGATGCCCATGGTGACACCGATCATCTCCTTCGTGTAGCGGCGGAAATAAGAGGTGAGCCGGTAGTACTCCGAGTAGTTCGAGATCAGCGCGGTGAAGCCGAGTTCGCCGAGGAGATCGACACGCGAGAGAAAATCCCGGGCGTCCAGGGTGCCGGCGGCGAGGAGATTGTTCATCGTGATCTCCATCAGGGCGATGACCTCCTTCCCCTTGACCTCCGGCTCCTGGACGAACTGGGCGGTCGCGCAATTGAGCATGTCGACGTTGACGTGGGTGACCGGCCGGAAGCTGCCCCGCTCCACGAGAATCGCCTTCTTGTACAGCACCTCGGAGGGCTGAAGCACCTCGCCCTTCTGGCCGAACATCACCGCATTCGTCAGCCCGTGCTGCACGAGGTAAAGGGACATCAGCCGGTTGTCGATCGGGGCAAAGGCCGGGCCCTTGAATGCGATCATGTCGACCTCGAGCCGCGCGGCCCCGACGTTGTCGACCAACGATTCGACCAGTCGCTGCGGATCGTCGCGGTAATGAAACGCGGCGTAGATCAGGTTGGTGCCCGCGATGCCGAGGGCGGCCTGCTGTTGCACCGCTTCCTTGTCCCACATGCGCACATGGAGGACGATTTCGTTGGGAGCGCCGCCGGGTTCGGTCTGGAAACGAACTCCCATCCAGCCGTGCGCCTCGTTGTTACCCTTGAAACTCTTGGCCGCGACGGTGTCGGCGAAAACAAAGAATGTGGTGCGTTCGCCGCGTTGCGACGCCAGGCGATCGATCAGGAGCTGGTACTCATGGTCGAGCATGAGGGCGAGCCGTTCGCGGGAAACATAGCGCGGCGCCTTGCCATAGATGGCGTCGCTAAACGTCATGTCGTATGCGGAGATCGTCTTGGCGATGGTGCCGGCGGCGCCGCCCGCCTGAAAAAACACGCGGGCCACCTCCTGACCGGCTCCGATTTCCGCGAACGTGCCGTAGTTGTGGCCATCGAGATTGATCGTGAGGGCCTTGCGATTGGTGGTGAGGAGCTCCTTCTGTTCACTCATGGCGGGGGAATATGCGATGGAAGCGGGCGGGTGCAAATTGTTCGTGGCGATGGCCGGAGGACGGCGCGGAGCCGCCCGGCCGGTACGCCGCCCGAGCCGAACAGCCCGCGACGGCCGGGGCAATCCGCGGAATCCCGTCCTTTCGACTGGAGGAACGCGAGAAAGCGGGTAGCTTCCGCGTCAACTGCATGAAGAACTTTTTCACGTCGGTGTTTGGGGCGCTGGTGGCGCTGATGATCTTTTCGTTTGGCTGCGCCGTGCTGCTGATCGGATTCCTCGCCGCGATGGCGGCCATCGGCGGAGCGGAGAAGCCGACGCCCTCGTTTGAACGGGGATCGTACCTGGTGTTCGATCTCTCGACCAACATTTCCGATTCCCCGGCGCCCATCGACCTCAGCGCCTTCGGGGGCAAACCGGATTCCCAGCAATTGCGCACCATCACCCGGGCGCTCCGCGCCGCCGCAACCGACGAGCGGATCGCCGGCGTTTTTATCACCGGTGATCTCACGCCGGCGGCCTTCGGCAGCGGTTTCGCGGCGCTCCGGGAAGTGCGGGATGCCCTGAACGATTTCAAGGCGGCCGGGAAACCGGTGGCGGCGTATCTCACCTATGCGACCACCAAGAGCTACTATCTTGCCTCCGTCGCCACCGACCTCGCGATTGATCCCTATGGCATCATCCTGATGCCGGGGCTCGCCAGTGAACCGGCTTTTTTTGCCGGGGCCTTTGAGAAATACGGGGTCAACGTGCAGGTGACCCGCGTGGGCAAGTACAAGTCGGCGGTTGAACCCTTTACCCGGCGCGAAATGAGCCCGGAGAACCGTGAAGAAATGCAGAAATTACTCGGCGACATCTGGCAGAAGCTGCTGGCCGACATGGCACCGAGTCGCGAGCTGACGCCGGCGCAGATGCAGGCGACGGTCGACGCCGAGGGCATGATTCGCGCCGCTCCAGCGCAGGCGGCCCGGTTGGTGGATCGCGTGGCGTATCGCGACGAGGTGTACGATGCGCTCAAGGCGAAGACCGGCCGGTCGGGCAGCAAGGAACCGTTCAAGCAAATTGCGCTGCACGCCTACGCCAACGAGCTGAAAGGCGGGGCGGAGGCGCCGTTGACGAAGGCCTTGGGCCAGACTTCCGGGCGCGGCGGGCGGATCGCCGTGGTCTACGCCGAAGGTGAAATTGTCGACGGCGAGGGCGACACCGGGGAGATTGGCGGCACGAAATTTTCGCGCGAACTGCGCAAGCTGCGGCAGGACGATCAGGTGAAAGCCATCGTGCTGCGCGTGAACAGCCCGGGGGGCAGCGCCTCGGCGTCAGAAGTGATTCAGCGTGAGGTCCGCCTGATCCAAAAAGTGAAACCCATCGTGGTCTCGATGGGCAGCTACGCGGCGTCCGGGGGCTATTGGATCTCGGCCTATGGTGATCGGATCTTCGCCGAGCCGACGACCATCACGGGGTCGATCGGGGTTTTCGGGATCCAGTTCGACATCAAGAAACTTGCCGGCGACTTCGGGATCACCTTCGACAGCGTGAAGACCGGAAAATTTGCCGATGCGCTGACGATCTCCCGGCCGAAAACCCCGGAGGAACTTGCGGTGCTCCAACGGATGGTGGACTGGATTTATGGCGAGTTCGTGGCAAAGGTCGCCGACGGGCGAAAACTCTCCCCGGAAAAAGTGGAGTCGATCGCGCAGGGGCGCGTTTGGTCGGGCAGTGATGCGATGGAACTGGGTTTGGTCGACGAACTCGGCGGCCTCGACGCCGCCATCGCCTATGCGGCGACCAAGGCCGGGATCAGCGGAAAATACCAGCTCCGGGAATATCCGCGGCAAAAGGAACTGCTCGAAGCCATTCAGGATTTTCTCGAGCACGTGGTGCCGAGTTCTGTCCGGTCGCGCGGCGGCGTGGCGGCGAAAATCAGCGAGCGCCTGGAAGCGGAGTGGAAGGTGCTGCGGGCGTTCAACGATCCGCAGGGAGTTTACGCCCGCCTGCCGCTCACCTTTTCGATTCGCTGATTACGCCCAAATCCATGTCCCAACTCTTCAAACTAGCGCGCGACTGCCCCGCTACCCTCATTCCCGCGGGCGACGCCGTCTCGTTGGACGTCGGGACGGAGGTCCAGATCGTCCAGACCCTGGGTGGCAATGTGACGGTGCGGACCGATCACGGATTGTTTCGCATCGCCCGGGAGAACGCGGGCGCGCTTGATGGCTTTGTGCCGGCCGGTGAGACCGGTGCCGCGGCCCCGGCTGGCGAATTCAGCGAGCGCGCGGTCTGGGAGGCATTGAAGACGTGTTTCGATCCGGAGATTCCGGTCAACATTGTCGATCTCGGCCTGATCTATGATCTCGCGATCGAACAGGCGGCTGACGGTGGGCACGTGGTGGAGGTAAAGATGACTTTGACCGCGCCGGGTTGTGGCATGGGTCCGGTGATCGCCGAGGATGCGCGGCAGAAAATCGCGCAGCTGCCTGAAGTAAAATCGGCCCGCGTGCACATCGTCTGGGATCCGCAGTGGGCGCCGCAGATGATCTCGGAGACCGGCCGCAAGGCCTTGGGTTTGGAGTAAACGCCACCGCGATCGCCCCCGCCCCGCCGGTTTCAGGCGGTGATGGTTTCGAGTGAACAGCCGTCGGTCAAGGCGTGGGGTGTCTCGCAGTTTGGCCGGGCGATCACGCCGGGATACGGTTCGGGGGGAAACTCGCGCGCGGGCTCTGCGAGCAGGTGACGGTCGCAAACTCGAAAGAGCTCAAGCTCCGACTCCGTCCGACGCATGTCGTGCAGAAACGCGCCGGAGGCGTCGACGCTTTGCCCGACAAAGTTGAGGTACTTCTTCATTTTGTTAACCTGCAGTCGTTCCAGCAGGCCGGGTGCCTGCGTGGCGCGATAGAGGCGCTCCACGTAGTCGCGCACGTCGGCCAGCGTCACCCGCGCCGGGGTGGCGCCGGAGAATTGCTCGCGGCATTGGCGGAAGATCCAGGGGTTGCGAATCGCGTGGCGGCCGATCATCACGCCGGCGGCGGCGGTGGTGGTTAGGATGGCGCCGGCGCGGGCGGCGGAGGTCACGTTGCCGTTGGCGAGCACGGGGCAGGCGACGCGGGAAACGGCGTGCGCGATCAAATCGTAGTGAACCTCGCTGCGGTACATCTCCTTCACCGTGCGGCCGTGCACGCTGAGCAGGTCCACCCGGTGCTCGTTGATCAAGTCAAGGAGGCGATCAAAATTCCCGGCGTCCGCGAAACCGATTCGCATCTTGACGGTGAGGAGTCCCGGGACTTCGGCCCGCAGCATGGCCAGAATTGCGCCGACCTTGGCTGGTTCGCGCAGCAGGCCACCGCCCACATTCTTCTTGTAGACCTTGGGTGCGGGGCAGCCGAGGTTGAGGTCGATTCCCGCGATCGGGTGGCGAAGCAGAGCCTGCACTGTGCGGGCGAGATGTCCCAGATCTTCGCCGATGAGCTGGGCAAAAATGGGCCGTCCGGTGCGATTCTCGTCGATTGATCTTAGGATGTGTTTTTCCGGTCGTGACTGGGTGTGCACGCGAAAGAACTCGGTGAAGAAAAAGTCCGGTGCGCCGTAATGCGCCACGACGCGCATAAAGGCCAGGTCGGTGACATCCTGCATCGGGGCGAGCGCGGTGAACGGCGCGCCCGGCTGCAGGCCGGCGGGCAGGGCGGTGGGTGCGACGGCGGGGGTCATGCAGCCGCTCAGGTCTTTTCGTCGTCGTCCGGTTCTTCCGCCTGCTGTTTCAACACCCGTTCCAGAATCTCAGTCATGTCCTCGACGCTGTCGAAGACCGCCCGGGCGACGTAAATCGGGCGTTTTTGCTGGAGCGCCAGAACGATCGAGTCACTCGGGCGTGCATCGATTTCGACAATTTTCTTGCCGAGTTCGTTCTCCATGTGGAGCAGAATGCGGGCAAAGAACGTGCCTTCGCGGGCGTCGTTCACCACGATGTGATCGAGCTGAGCACCGAGGCCGAGCAGCAGGCTGCCGATCAAATCGTGGGTGAGCGGGCGGTCCTTCTTAACTCCGTTGAGCGTCATCTGGATCGCATTGCCGACGGAGTGATCGACGTAAATGACAAAGGTCTTGTCGTCGTTGCCCAGGAAGACGGCACAACCATTGGCGGTGGGCATGACGCCTTTGATGGCGACGAGGACGACGTCTTTTTGCATGGCGCCCAGACGATGGAGGCATCCCTGCCGACGCGCAAGCGTCGGGGGCAACTGCCCGGGAGTTATTCGAAACCGAGCAGACTGATCCCCCAGGCCCGCGCCTGTTGCAGCACGGCGGGTTTGTCGAGCAGGATCACCCTGCCGGCCTCGAGGGCGGCGGCGGCAAGGCCGGCTTCGCGCATTGTCTCAAGGGTGCGCAGGCCAAAACAAGGGACGTCGAAGCGCCAGTCCTGACGCGCCTTGACGGTCTTGACGAAGAGTGTGGCATCAGTCTTGAAGCTCCCGGCCCGTCGGAGCATTTCGTCCGTGCCTTCAAAGGCCTCGATGGCCAGCACCGTTCCCTTGCGTACGACGCAGCCCTGGCCGATGTCGAGGCGGGCGGATTCCCGCGCAATTTGCACGCCGTGGGAGACATATTCCGGATCGATGGGAAAACTTCTTCCGGTCATGCAGCCCGACGAAACGAGATGCGCGTCGAGGAAGGCCCGGGCATCGAGCAGCGTGACGCCCAGCGACTCAATCTCGCCGGCGATGGCGCCGAAAATCGTCTCGGCGTTGCGTCGTTTCAGTGAAAGTAGGATGCGGGTCGCCTTGAGATCGGGATGCAGCCCATGGAAGAGCCGGCGGGGAGTGATCTGGCCGGCCATGAGCGCGTAGCCGGCTTTGAAATCACGCAGGGCTTCGAGCATGTGTCCCAGCTGACCGACCTTTAGCCGGCGGAGATCATCCGGACCAAACGACGCCACCAATTCGGGCAGGGTCTCCGCTTCAAAGGCGATCAGCTTGAGGGGGATGCCGGCGGCGCGCACCGCCGCGGCGACCATCTTGGGATATGAGCCTTGACCCGCGATCAAGGCCAGGGGTCGGCGGGCGTCGAAATTGGCGGGAAGAAAAGCGGAAGGGAGGGCCACGCCGGCAGCTTGATGAACCCGCGGGCGGATTGAAGCCGGAAATGCCGGGAGGAAACAGGGACTCGTGGCGCAGCTCTGAAAGTATCGGCTGCCCGCGCCCCGACGCCGCGCTACGTTTGGGCGCCGTAATATTTCTTGTAGCTGCGGTAGTAGCGGTAATTGGAGTAATACTCGATCCGTCGCGGGGAGAGGCCATTGAGCACGATGCCGAGCACCTCGTTCTTGCCATTGCGCAGCGCGCGCATGTAGAGGCGGATGTGTTTGCGATATGCGCGATTGAATCGGCAGACGTACACGACCTCGTCGATGCGCTCGGCAATCAGCAACGAATCCGTCACGGCGCCGAGGGGAGGTGAATCGACAATCACCAGGTCGTATTCGCGTTTGAGGCGTTCGAGCAACTGCCCGAACAGGGGATTCTCCAGCAGTTCGGTGGGGCTCTTCGAACGTCCACCCGAGCAGAGCAAGGAGAGATTCTCACCAACTGGAATGATGCCGAGCGCCGGATTGGTCGCCAGGTCGCCCTCCATTGCGCCGCCACCCTCAAACCAGGGAATCAAGCCGGCGTTGTTCTGTTGCTTGAAATGGCGGTGCAACATCGGTCGGCGGAGATCGCCGTCGATTAACAGCGTCTTCTTGCCGTGGCGCGCGAAGCTGCCGGCGGTGTTGCAGGAAATCAAGGTCTTGCCCTCGCCGGGAATGGTGCTGGTGACGAGAATGGATTTGGGGAAATCGAGCTTCGAGTGAATCTTGATGGAACTGTAGACACTGAGAAACGCCTCGACTCCCGGGGCTTGGTTGTCGTCGGCGAGCAGCCGGTATTTCTCGTCATCCTTCAGCGAGGCCAGGTCCGGAATGATCCCAAGCAGGTTGGCCCCGATGAACGACTCCACGTCCCAGGCACTCTTCACCCGGTCATCGATGAAACTGAGGCCGACCGCGACCCCGAGGAAGATCAGGACGCCGAGGCCGACGCACGTTTTCGTGATTTGGGCCTTGTCCGGCGATATGGGGTTGGGATTGAGGGTGGCGCGGTCGAGCGGGCGCACCGGCACGTTTTCGATGTTCTTGACCGTTTTCGTCTCGTTGAGCCGGCTCAACAAGGCGCGATAATTTTGCTCCTTGGAGTCAGCGTCGGTCTTCAGACTGCGGTAGGCGATGCTGGTGTCGCTGAGATCGATCTGCGCTTTCTCCGCCCGCGTGAATTCTTCGTCGGCTGAATTGGCCGCCTGCCGCGCCTCGGCCTGGCGCGTCTTCAGTTCGGCAATGGCTTGATCGACCGCCCGCGTGAGATCGCTCTCCGTCACGTTGATCTCGTTGGTCTTCTTGATCATCTCGGGGTGTCGCTCAAAATAGCGTTCGGAGAGCAGACTCATCTCCTGCTGCAGCCGGTTGAGCTGGCCCTTCAAAGGTGCCACTGCGAAATGCCCGCCAATTTCCCCAATTTCGAGCAGGTTGCGTTTTTCCGTCCGGAACCGTTCGATTTGCTTCATCTTCTCGTCGATCTGGTTCAGGCGCATGCGCGCATCCTCGCGATACGCCGAAGTTTTTTTCATCTGTTCCGTCACCAAGTTCAGCGAACTGTCCAGGGAGAGCAGATTTTTTTCCTTCTGGTACCGTTGGAGCACGCGGTCGGCCTCTTCCGATTCCTTGCGGAGCCGATCGGCCTGGACGGTCAGAAATTGCACGGCCCCCTGATTACCAGTTGTCCCCTTGCTGAAGAGGTAGTTCATGAAACCATCGACAAATTTGTTGGCGACAATCATGGCCGCCTCCGGGTCCTGATGGTAGACGTTGATCCCGATGATAAAACTCGCCCGGGACGGAATTGGATTCATCGAGCCCAGGTCGATCCCGATGGAATTTGGATCGGTTCCAGGCGGACTCCGTTTCAACGCGGCACGCTTGAGAATCAACTGCTCCTCGGGCGTAAATGAAGTCCGCACCTGGGCCGAGAGCATGCCGCTCTTGAGGATTTCCAGGTTGGTGTTCATGTCGATGTCCGACCGCACGGACTGGTCGACCACGCCCTGCAGCTGCACCACGGTGTCCGGCTTCTCAAATTGCATCGTGGCCCGCGCCGAGTACATCGGCGTCTGTTGCATTTTGTTGTAGCCGTAAAGAATCGAGACGAGCAGGGCCAGGGGCAGCGCGATCCAGAACCGCTCCCGCAGAATAATGAAGTAATCGCGCAGGGAACGCCGCTCAACCGCCTCGTCGTCGTGTTGTGCGGCGCGAGGAGGAGTGGGAGATTTGTTCGAAGCTTCAGCCATCGCGATGGGTGGTTTAGATAAGTTTTTCCGGAACGTAGATCGTATCGTCTGGTTCCAGCACAAAGGCGGCGTCCTTTGCCGTGGACGTACTCTTGCCCTTGATGGCGCTCTCGACGTCGAGGGTGAAAACTTTGAGGGAGCCGTCGGGCATGGTGCGTTGCACGCGCACGGCCGTGCCCCGGGCCGTGTCGCTGAAGCCTCCGGCCTTGGCGATCAGGTCCTTGATGGTGAATTCAGTATCGGGCGGGATTTCCTGACGGCCCTGGATGTTGACCTTGCCACTGATAATCACGGTGCGGGGAGAATATTCGTCAATCGTGACAGTCACCTGTGGATTGCGGAGAAAGCGGCCCTCCCGATACGCCTTCCCGATGGCGTCCTGAGCCTCGGCGACGGTCAGACCGACCACGCGAATATTTTGAATCAAAGGGAGGTTGATGGTGCCGATCGCTTCCACGCGGAGACCACCGCCGCGCAGATCCTGTTCTCCCAGCAAGGCAACCGACAGCCGATCGCCACGGGTGATCCGATAGGCGACATATTTTTTTTCCGCTATGGCGGGGCCGGCCTTCTGGGCTGCGGGAGTCGCCGCCGATGCGGAGTCTAACGCGGTGCCAGCGGTCAGGAGAACAAGCAGGAGTGAGGCGTGCTTCATGCGTCTACCAGCGGGTTGAGGCGGAGAAGGACCAGGAGGAACGGACGAAATCGGCAAACGCGATGGAGGACCAATTCTGGAACCACGAATAACTGAGCGAGGCCTTGAGGTGCTCGTTCATCGAGTACCCAACCGAGGCGTTCCAGCTCAGATAGTTGTCATGGCGGGCTGCTCCCAGCAGCGGTGGCGGGCCGGGATTGAGCACGATTCGCCCACCTTCACCCAGGAACTTGCTGTCGCCAAAATCGGCCCCGACTCCGGCATTCCAGTGGGAATTATACGCGTATTGTAACTGCAGCGAGGCATTGGTCGTGTCGACATAGGAGTCGGTCGCCGTGGTCGAGAAATCCTTGGCGAGTGAACCGCTGAGCGAGAGTTTCCGGGTGAAGGAGTAGCTCGAGGAGCTGCTCGCGGTCCAGGAGTCGAATTTAGTCCTGGGTCTGGCCTCGCCGGCGACGATGCCGCCGCTCGCGCCGCGAGTCTGGTATCCGACCCGCACACTGCCCTTGAGGCCGCGGATCAGTTTTCCGCTCAGCCCCAGTGAAAGCGCATGATCGGTGCTGGTGGTGCTGCGCGAAGATTCACTGAGGCGATAGCGATAACCGGCGATCATTTCCCGTTCCGCGCTCAAGATTCGAAAGAGGTCCAACGAGGCACTATAGCTCGAGAGACTGGAAAATACGGTTTCTTCGAGGTACCGGCGGGAGGAATATCCCAGCGAGCCGGCCAGCGTATACACACTGACAATCGGGTACTTGAAGTTCAGTCCCACCGGGATGTTCCACGACGTGCTGCGCAAATTCACGGAGGCATCCGCGCGGCTTTCCTTGGAAGCGGAAAGGGTGAGGGAGCCGGTGGTGCGGCCGGACTGTTTGGTGAATTCCAATCCCAGGCTGGGATTGTCGAAATCCTGGCCCTTGAGTTCGGCGAAGCGCGAAGAACCGACCGAGACATGTGCGTTCACGCCAATCCATCCAGCCCGTCGGGTGTAGTCCGCGCTGAGCGACGTCGAATACACCAAGTCTCCCCGGTTGTCGCTGTTGGCAAAAACGTTTGAATCCCCGCTGATCGTGACCGAGCCGTTGACGAAAAGCCGATCACGGCCGTCGTTGAGCGAGATGAGGGCGCGCGCAGGCGGACAGGCAATCAGCGTCGCCAGGATGGCGGCCAAAGCACGGCGAAACTCGCGATGCGAGGTCATCAAAAGCCCGTTTCCTCCATGGCTCCCATGGCTTAATTTATCTTCGCTGTGCTGACGGTAAATTCAACCGGCAGCGTAACGGGCAGGATCACGACGGGGACAATCTCACGGATTACCACCGTGCCTCCGGGAGTGCCGGGCGTGGGAACCGGGGTGAACGCATTAATCGGCGTAAAGGCCGTGCTGCCGGTTGGCTGATTCGATCCGCCAGCCGCGGCGCTGCCGGCGGAGGTCGTGCCGCCAGTTGGCGCATTGGTGGCCCCGCCAGCGGAGTTAGCAGTCGAGGCACCTGCGGCGTTTTCGGTGGAACTGCCAGCGGCGGTTTCAGTTGACTTGGCGGCGTCCGGGGCGGCAGGGGCGGTTTCAGCGGCTGCCACTTCGATTGCGGCTCTACTGGTGACGTCTACCGTTCGTTCCCGTACTTCAAAATAGACGGTTTTTTTCGCCATGCAGGCCATCGCCACCTTGTCGTCCAATTTCGGCAATTCATCCTGAGGAATCGCTTGAATCCGCACGGTGTTGGGCATGCCCCCCACTCCCCGTCGAATCAGTGCCTGCTCGCCCACTTTCAAGGTGAGACCGCCTTGGTCGTTCGCACCGCCGCGCACGGTGCTTTCTCCCTCCAGCATGGAAATCCTCGTCACGTCGTTGGCCGCCTCGATCACGATTTTCTTCCCGCGAATATTCACCGAGCCAAGGGCCGTGCTATAATTCATGCTGCTTCCCGCGACGAGCTTGCTGTTGCAGAGCCCGACCGCTCCCCGGGAAACAAACGTCTGCGTTTGCGAAATTGACGGCTCCACGTCGGCGTCCGCGCGATTGGGGGTGAACGGTTCCTGCACGAAGCGCCGCACCTCGACCCGGGTGTCGCTGTCAAAGGCGGCCCCGGTGCCGTTCTGAGCGTGATTTCGAAACGCGATGGCCTCATTTTTTGGGTATCAGATGGCGGGCGCGGCGCTGGATCGGCGTTTCGCACGGTATGCGATTGTGATTGAGATATAGAACGGGAACGCCGGCGGGGATCAGAACAGCGTGAG
>SXSC01000105.1 GCA_005792355.1 Opitutaceae bacterium | reverse complement strand
GGATCCAGACTTCCTCCTGCGCGAGCTTCTTGTCGAACTGCGCCCGCTCCACCTCCTCGGCCTCGAGCACCGCCTCCTTGCGCGCCAAAAACGTGTCGTAGTCGCACTGCCAGCCGATCAGCTGGCCGCGATCGATCTCGATGATGCGCGTGGAGATCTTGCGCAGAAACGCACGGTCATGCGTCACGAACAACAGCGCCCCGCCCCATTCGAGCAAGAATTCCTCCAACCACTGGATGGACTCGAGCTCGAGATGGTTCGGCGGCTCGTCGAGCAGCAGGAGTTGCGGCTCCTCGACCAGCCCGCGCGCCAACAACACCCGCCGCTTCTGCCCGGCGGACAACGCGGAAAACTCCATCTCCGCCGGCAGTCCCATTTTCTCCATCAGGCGCTCGACGCGATCGTGGCGCTCCCAGTCGTTGTGCTCCTCGTAGCTGCCGCCGTCGCCCTCGACGACGCTCAAGACCGTGCCCGCCAGACCGACCGGGACTTCCTGCCGCAGCGTCGCGATGATCGCGCCGGGGGCGCGAAACACCTGGCCGACATCCGGATTCATCTCCCCGGTGATGAGCTTCATCAGCGTCGACATGCCCGCGCCGTTGCGGCCGACGAGGGAGACGCGTTCGCCGCGGTCAAGTTGGAGGTTGACGCGGTTGAGCAGCGGCGCGCCGCCGAAGCTCAGGCTGACATCGAGAAGACTTACCAGGGCCATGGGAACCGATCAGCTTGAAGGCCCGCTGCGCTTCTGGGCAAGACATCCCGGTCGCGGAGCACGAAATTGAAGGCGGTTCCGGGTCAACGCTGCTCCGGGAGTTTCGGAGGGCGTCGACCTTCGGCGATTCTCGAGCCCTGAGCCCGCCGAACGGGCTGGGTCGTCGCCGTTGCTTCCGGCTGAGGACTCGGCTGCGACCAAGCGCCGCCCTCCGAAATCGAACGAGGTCGGGGACGACTCGCGAGTCATGGTCTTGCCATGATCTTCCCCACCTGCACGGTTTTCCCCGATGCCTCCGCCCGCTGTGCCCCGCTACAATGTCCTCGGCGTCGGCGTGTCCGCGCTCACCTTGGCGCAGGCCCGCGATTTGGTCGTGAACGTGCAAGGATCACTGCGGCACGGCTACATTTGCCTGGGGACCGCGCATGGTTTGACCGTGGCGCGGGCCGACGGCGAGTTGCGACGGATCTACAACGAGTCGTGGCTGACGACTCCCGACGGCATGCCGTTGGTCTGGCTCGGCCCGCGCGGCGTGGAGCGGGTCTACGGACCCGATCTCCTGCTCGGCGCGTGCGACGCCGGACGCTCGGTCGGCCTGCGGCACTACCTTTTCGGCGGAGCGCCCGGAGTGGCCACCGAACTGGCGGACCGACTTGCGAGCCGCTTTCCAGGCGTCGCCATCGTCGGGCACCGTGAACCGCCTTTTCGCCCGTTGAACGCGACCGAGTTTGCAACGTGGCAGGCGGAGATCGCGCGACTCCGTCCCGATGTTATCTGGGTCGGCCTCGGAACGCCGAAACAGGAACGTTTCATGGCGCAGCACTGGCGTGAACTCGAAGCCGGCGTGCTGATTGGGGTCGGGGCGGCCTTCGATTTCCATTCCGGGCGCGTGCGCCAGGCCCCGCGATGGATGCAGCGCAACGGGCTGGAGTGGTTGTTCCGCCTGGGTACCGAACCGCGCCGGCTGGGGCCCCGCTACCTGATCACGAATCCGCTCTTCATCCTGCGGGTCCTCGCGCAGAAGACGGGCCTCCGTCGGTATCCGATCGTATAGGACGGCGTCAGAACAACTCGGTCTGCTGCAGCGCGTCGCGTTTCCGCGGATCCAGCGTGCTGAGGGCCAGCAACTGCATCGTCGAGAGTCCGGCGATCTGCGGATCCCGCGCGAGGGCGCAAAGCAACCCTGCTCCCGCGAGCGCATCGTACAGCGCCGCGTGATACCGGCACCGCTCCGGCGGGCAGTGTGCGGCCGCCAGCACGTCGAGATCCGGCTGCACTCCCGCCGCCCCGACCAGCGATTCCAGCCGGCCGGAATCGAAACGCGGCAGCAACTGCTCGTAGAGCCGCGCCGTGTCGACCCACGGCCCCCAGTCAACAATTCGCTCCCCGGGCCGCGCAAAATCCGGCACGTTGCGCGGGTAAGGCCAGACCGATTTCAGCAGCCCGTTCTCCACGCCCGCATAGTGCGCCGCCAGCGGCCCCAGCTCACGCAGGCTCGAGAAATAGCTCCACTCGTCGGAAAAGGGGGCGTGCCGCGCCAGCGCCTCCGCCGAGAGCCCGTGCACCGCCACGTCCTCCGCCCGCACCTCGCCCATCGCCCGGCACAAGCGCGTGCGCGCCGACACCACCTGGCCCCGCTGCACCTCCACCACGCCAAACTCCAGAATCCCCGAGGCGCGACTGCCCTCAAAATCGACAAAGAATATTGACTGTTCAATCCACGATTGGCCCACGGAACCCACGGAACACCCGGAAGCGTGGAAATCCGAACCTTTTTTTCCGTGTCTTCCGTGGATTCCGTCGGCCAGACTCCTTCCGTGGATTTCTCGCCCTACCGTTCGTTCCTGATCGAGCTCGCCCACGAGAGCGGCGAATTCATCCGCCCGCTCTACCGCCAGCCCGGGCTCGTCGTCGATTCCAAGGCCGACCAGTCCCCGGTCACCGCGGCCGATCGCGGCGCCGAAGAATTGATGCGGCGCCGCATCGGGAAAAAATTTCCCGGCCACGGCATCATCGGCGAGGACTTCGGCCGCGAACAGCCCGACGCGGAAGTTGTCTGG
>SXSC01000104.1 GCA_005792355.1 Opitutaceae bacterium | reverse complement strand
GGGGTGCCCCCACCCCGCGAGGCCTGGGCTGCGAAACCGAATCCAGCGGGGTGGGGGCACCCCGCCTCCATCAAACCCAACCAGGTAAGACTAGAAGCTCACCGACATCGTGAACATGTAGTTGCGCGGCGTGAGGTACGAAAAGAGATTCGGCGTCGCCACGCGCCCCGGATTCGAAAGGTCTCCGCCCGGCGGTCGCAACACCGTGTTGTAATAGAGCGGCACATCCTCATTGAGCACGTTTTCAATCCGCAGATCGAAGCGCACCGGATAATTGAACAGCCGGCGGCTGTAGCCGAACATGGCCGTCGCGGTGTAGTAGCTCGGCCGATACACCGGCGTGAAGGCATCCACGCTCGGATCATCGATCGCCGCATTCGCATTCGCGGGATTGCGGATCGTATCCGAACCGCGAAAGCCGATCACTTCCCGGCCGCGATAATTTGCGCCGGCGCCCAGCCGAACATGCTTCAGCCGGCCGGATTGAATGGTGTAGTCGGCGAAGAGATTGCCCGTCACCTCGGTCAGCCGGGCAACTTTCTGGTAGGCGACCGTGGTGTTCTGCAGGGTTTGGATGATGCCGTTCCACGAATCGCGCGCGGAGGCGGAATCGGGCGAATTCGCGGGCGTCACTCCGGCATTGACCGTCGCCACGTTGTCCGCGCTCACGGTTACGCCAGCATCCGTGAGGATCTGCTTCAACAGGGTTTGATTCCTGGCAAAGTATTCCCGGGTGCCGGCGAGGGAGTCGCCCTGGCGCGCGTTGGCGAAGGCCAGATTGGCGAACAACCGCAAGCCGCGCCCGACATTGGTCACCACCTCGAATTCGTAGCCGTCGGTCTTGCGGGCCACCGTATCGCTGTAGGTGCGCGGCACATCCTGCAGGCCGCGCGCGTTGATGCCGCTGAGGGAGAGATTGTTCAGCACGTTGGTCGCCGCGATATTGTTGATGTTCTGTCCGGTGCCGCCGGTGGAAACGGTGAGATTCGATTGCTGGCCCTGGTAGCGAATGACCGAGGCATTGACCCGGCCTTGCAGCAGCGAAAATCGCACCCCCGCATCCCAGCCTTCCGACACATCGGGCCCGAACACCTGCCCAAAGATGGTGAGGTTGACCCCCGGTGGAGACCAGGTCTCCGCGTAGTTGGCAAAGACGCTGATCCACGGCAGAACATGGTAGACCCCGCCGTAGGAATAGGTGGTGCTTTTCCCTTCAACGCCGGGCGGCGAGAAATCGTCCTGGAAAACGTCATTGGCATATTGCGCCAGACCCACGCCGGCGCCGTCCCGCGGTCGCGTCGTCGCCTCCTGTCTCGCGCCGGTGGCGGAGCCGTTGGCCGCCTTGGGCACATAGGCGAGCTCCCGGTAATTGGCGGGTGCCGGCGGCCGGTAGATCACGTCGGAGCCGTTGTAACCTGCCGGGAGTTCCATGCGCGCCTTGAGCGTCTTGCTGTCGGTCGAATAACGATCCTGGCGCGCGGCCCCGATCAGGTTCAGACGCCCTTTGAAAAACTTGGTGTTGAGGGTGGCCTGTCCGTAGTCGAAGTTCTGTTCGGTATTAATCGTCTCGGTGGGCCGCGCGGTATCCATGGTGTAGGCGGTCGGCAGGGTCCGCGTGGTGCCGGCCACCGGATCGATGACGCTGATGCTTCCCAGATTTTTCATCGGTCGGGCGTTTTCACTGAGGTAATAATAGCGCCAGGACACCAGCGAGGTGGACGCCCAGGTCCGGGCATCGACGTTTGGATCGCTCACCGCGTAGCGATACTTCTCGCGCGAATTGATGACGTTCTCGTGGCCAAACTCGGCGTTCAGCCGGAAGTCGCCGAAGCGCGTGCCATCGAACACGAGCGCCGCGGTGCCCCGATACTGTTTCGACTTGGTGTTCACCTGGTCGAAGTCGTTCGTCGATTGAATGTAGGGCTTGAGAAAATACGGGTTGGCCGCCCCGGTGGGCAGGTTCCGGTTGATGTCGATCTGGATGCCATCCTTGATGCCGCGCGCCCCGGCGTAGTTGGTGCCCCGCAACCCGGCGGAGCTGTTCGCCGATCCGTGCAGGAAGAGGTGCCGGCCGGCCTGCTGTTCGACCGTCGCGACCACGTTGTGGTAGTCGTTGAGATAGGCCGTGCCGTCGAGCGCCCCGGAGAATTCGCGGCCCGGCAGGCTGAAGCCGGCGGCGGTGGCCGCCCCCAGGAAGTTGGCCGGAACATTGATCCGATTGTGCAGGGCTTCGGGAATGAACCCGGGGTTGGCATTGCCGGCCACGGGCGTCCGGCTCGGACCGTAAAGCGATCCCGTCTGGTGCGAGGTGGCGGTCATGCCCATCGCCGCCCAATTGACCACACTGTTCCCGATCGCACTGCCGCCCGGCACAAAAAGGTACGCGACGGTCGGCGGATTGCCGATTCGCTGGGTGCCGGTGGTGACGGCGGGAGTCGCGGCGAGCGGGCCGGCATACACCGTCGTGCCATCCCACGAGGACACGCGATCGCCGAGCGTGGTGGTCCCGTAACTCCGGCGGACTTTCCCTTTGTCGCCCACCACCACAATCTTGGTTTTCGCAAACGGCCGGAACGTGACGTGCACCGACCCGGCCTCGCGCTTCTGCCATTCGCGATCGCGCCACGTGCCGTTGTCCTGCCAGAGAAAATTGGCCCGGACGGCGAGTTCCTGGTTGAGCGGCTGGTTCACATCGAGCGTGGCGCGGTAATAGTCGAAGGAGCCGATGCGCGTGGAAACCTCCCGGATCGCCTTGTCGGTGCGCGCCTCTTTGTAGAGGCCGTTCGCCGATCCACCGACCGAGCCGGTGCCGAACAGGATCGAGTTTGGTCCCCGGGCAAAGTCGAAGCGCTCGAGATTGTAGCTGTCGTAGTCGAAGTGGACCGGGAAAAAATTGATGTTGGCCCGATTGGCGGCGACGCCCCGAAACGTGACCAGGTCATTGAAGCCCACGCGGCCGAACTGGGTGGAGCGGCCGTCGTCCTTGGCGAACGCGGCATTGGTCGTCCAGGCCGCGGCTTCGGTCACATCCGAGACCCCGAGTGCGTCGATGAACTCGCGCGTCAGGACCGAATAGGCGACGGGCGTATCCTTGAGGTCGGTGGCGAGCCGGCCGCCGGCGAGCGCGCTGGCGGCGACGAAGCCCTGGTCGCGGCTCGCGTCGACGGTGAAAGGGGTAAGGAGGATGGTCTCCTCGGCCTTGGCCGTGCCGCCCGGCGCAAGCCTGGTTTGCGCACGCACCACGACCTGCCCCACCGCGAGAGCCAGCGCAGTCGCGAGGGTGAGGCGGAAGGCGGAAAAAGACGCGGGGTGGTTCATCGGGATTGGGGTTGGGATGTTCCAAACTACGCCCGTTTCCGGGACGCAGGTCACCGCAGGGTTGGGCGACACCGCAGTAGACGCCACCGCCTGCAACCAGACCAGACTCGGCTTGCTATAACGTAAACCCAGCGAGGCGGATTGCGACCTGCAGAATCCCGCCTCGGTGCGCGTGATGGAAAAAACCCGCATGCTGCGCGAGGGCGTGCCCCGGCGCTGGCACGTCTGCCCGACAATCGGCCCCGAGCCGCGCGATTGCGCGGTGTGCTTTAAGGTGCGGCAGGCTTTTGCTTCGCAAAAGCCTGCGTTAAGGTTTTCGCTTGGCGAAAACCTCCATGACAACCGTCGCCACCTGTTCCAACGATGCCGAGGCCATGCTGCTCAAGTCCGTGCTCGAGGCGAACGAGATTCCGGCCTACGTGCCGGAAGAGCTCACCTCGCAGTCCGCGGTCCACTTCACCGGCTCCGGACTCCATGTCATCGTCGATGACGAAAACGCCGAAGCCGCCCGTCGCATCCTCGCGGAGGTCGAGGCGGAAAACCCGGACGACGAGGAAGAGGAAGATCCCTCCGCGGCTCGCGGCTAAGCCAGCGCTTCAATGAAGGGTGGAGCCCGTTGTCTCCAACGGGCTGATTTGAGAGCGTACGGCTCAAAACCCGATGAGGACATCGGGTTCCACCTTTCGGTGGTTTCGTTTTCAGAGATAAAACGCACCCCGGGGCAAGCCCCGCAGCGCTTGCCGAAAGCTGTCGGAGACGAGCACGTGTTCTCCGGTGCGGCTGGCGATCCGGAGGGCCGGATCGGCCGCCGGCAATCGCAGGGCGGCGAGGTTGATGAAGACGGAGAGCAGGAGAGCGGGCGAGAACCAGAGAGCGGGAGACCAGGGAAGGCCTTGGCTTGAACGTTGGGTCGCTGCGTTTCGGTGTTTCATGGCTGTTCCTTCGTGAGGGACGAAATTGCGCCGGAGAGAGTGCGGGCGGCGCGGACGAGCAAGGCGGGGTGCAAGCACCGTCCCGCTGAGAGACCAAGAGTCATATCCGGAAAGAAGCCTGGCTTTGGTATACCATCAGGGGTTTTCGTTTTCCGGCGCAGTGCCCGGTGGCGGGCGAAACCCCGCGGTCGCATTTCCCATCCTTTCATCAGCCAATTGTGTTTGCCCTCGCGTGCGATCGGCGGGCGCTGCTCGGAGTTACCGGCGGTCTTCGGTCCGCGCGGACCGGCGGTTGCCAACCGCCGACGTGCCGTGCACCACCACGGGCGTTTGGCAAGCGCCCCTCCTTTGGTGACGAGGCCTTTGTCCGGCCGACTACCGGGAGCGGCCTCCGCCTTCCGGATCTCGCCATGAAACTCCTCGCCTGGCTGCGGGAGGTTCGCTGGCGCGTCGCGGCTTTTCTGGCCTTCGCGGCGGCGCTCAACTACGCGGACCGGGCGGCAATTTCCTCGGTGCTGCCGGCGCTGCGCACCGAATTCACGCTGACCGACACCCAGCTGGGCCTGCTCGGCTCCGCGTTTCTCTGGGCCTATGCGCTCGCCTCGCCGCTCGCGGAGCATTTCGGGTGGCGCTCCGGCTTCTGTGTGCTGGGCGGCGGCGGCATCCTGCTCGCCCTGTTCGCCCCCTCCTTTCTCCGCGCGCCCCCACAGTCTTGTCACCCAATAGGCTAGCCGATTATCTCGGTGGGCCAAGAAGATGCGCAACTTCGCCGGGCCTGCATGACACGCGGTTGACAACCCAACCGAAGTCATGAGCCAACCCATCGTCCTCACCAACGGACAACACGAAATCAAAATCTACACGGTCCAGAATCGCGGCCGCGCGGTTTTTCAACTCTCGTTCTACGAAGGCGGTCATCGTCGGCGCCGAACTTGCGGCAAGCTGTCCGACGCGCGCCGCGAAGCCAAGGTCGTTCTCGGCCGCCTCGCGGTGAACACCCACGAAGCCGACGCTCTCTCCACGGCCGACATGGAGAGCTACGTTATCGCCCGGAAGCACGTCATGCCGACAGGTGTCCCGCTGCACGTCTGCGCGGAACTCTTCGCTCAGGCGCACGCGAAGCTCGGCGGGCGCCCACTCCTCGAGGCCGTGCAGTTCTTCACTAACTACCACCCCAACGATGTCGCCACCAAGCCGCTCGCTGAACTGATCGAGGACTTCGCGACCCACCGGCAGGCCATGGGAGTGGCGAGCGCCTATGTCGCGGACATCCGGCGCCAACTTGGCCGGTTCGCCGCCGCCCACCCCGGGCGCAGCCTGACGCAATTGCGCACGGCTGAGATCGACCGCTGGCTCGGCGGGCTGCCGCGGCATCCGATCACGAAGAACAACCTCCGGAAGATCTTCATCACCTTCGGCAATTGGGCGAAGGCCAACCGCTATCTGCCGGCCAACCGCCCGACCGAGTTCGACGGCCTCATGCGCTACAAGGAGCCGCCCACGAAGGTCGGAATCTACACGCCCGCGGAACTCGGGACGATGTTCGCGGCCGTCGCAGCGCGGCGCCCCGAGCTCTTGCCGTGGCTCGCGTGCGCCGCGTACACCGGGGCACGGGTCTCCGAAATCGATCATCTCGCCTGGGAAAACATCAGCTTCGATCGCAACTTCGTGGAGATCGAGTCCAGCAAGGTGCGGACCAAGGCCCGTCGCCTGGTTCCTTTGCTGGAGGCGTTGAAGGCCCGCCTGCTGCCGTATCGCCGGGATCTCGGGCCGATCAACGTTTACGACGATCCGCAGGCCGTCCTGAAGCGGATCGCCGCCGAGGAGGGAATCGAACTCAAGGCGAACGGCTTTCGCCACAGCTACATCAGCTATCGCCTTGCTGCGATCAACGACACCGCCCGTGTCGCCCTGGAGGCGGGCAATTCGCCCGAGGTCATCTTCCAGCACTATCGGGAACTGGTCACACCGGAAGATGCCGCCCAGTGGTTCTCAGTCGTCCTCCCGAAGATCCCGAAGCCGGAAAACGTGATCACGATGAAGTCCGCCTGACCATCTTAAACCTCTCCCGGATCCGATCCCCCTCAAGATCCAGTTTCCGACCAGCGTGCAATGCCGCGGCAATCTCCGTCGCAATCTCAGTCTGGATGTCGAACACGTCCTTCAACTCGCGATCAAATTTCTTCGCCCACACGCTCTCGTCGTTCGCAGCGCGGCGGAGCTGACCGGTGATGCGAATCGTGTTGCCGGCGCGGCGGACGCACCCTCCAGCAGATACGCGACGCCGAGCTCCGTGCCGATCTGCCCCATCGGTTTCTTTGTGTCGCGGTATTGCTCGACAGAGGTGCGCGACTCGACGTGCAGGTCGCGGATGATCGCGAGGTCGGTGAGGACATCCTCACGCACTCCGTCGGCGAACACGCGGCTGTCCTTGTCGTCGCTGAGATTGGTGAACGGCAGCACCGCGATGGATTTCACCTTCACGATCGGTGCCGCGGACTCCGTGGATAGGGGCGCGCCTCGTCCGGACGCTTGACGCGATTCGGACGGCCTCCGTAATACGCTGCCGTATGCCACAGGTGCTCACGCTGCGAATCAAGCCGGCGCTCCTCGCCAAGGTCTCCTCGCGCGCCGCCCGACTCGGCCTCGATCGCGGGCAATACGTCCGCGATCTGCTCGAGCGCGACGTCGCCCAGGACGATCCGCGCTCGCCGCGCCGCTTTGCCTCGGAGGATTTTGTCGGCTCGGTTCCGCTCGGCCTCGGCCCCTACACCAACGATCGCGTGCGCGACGCCGTGCGCACCCGGCTCCGCGCCGCGCGTGAAAAAAATCGCTGACACCGGCCTGCTCGTCGCGGCGGCCGACCCGGGCGACCGTGACCACATCTGGGCGGCGGCGGCGCTGCGCACCCACGCGCCGTTCCACACGTGCGAGGCGGTGGTGCTGGAAACGGCCTGGGTGCTGGGTTCGCCGCGCGGCGTGCTGTCCCTGCTCCTGCACGGCGACCTCATCGTCGATCCCGACTTCGATTTCGCCACCGAACTGCCGCGGCTGCACGAACTGTGCGCCAAGTATGCCGACCGCGGGATGGATTTGGCCGATGCCTGCCTCGTGCGCATGACGGAGCTGAATGTGCGCTGCAAGGTCTGGACGGTGGACCGGGCCGACTTCACCGCCTATCGCCGCTCCGGCCGCCAGCCGGTGCCGTGCGAGTTTCCGCCGTTGCCATGAGCGCCGCGGACAACAAAGCCGTCTTCCTCAGCTACGCCTCCCAGGACGCGGAGGCGGCGCGGCGCATTTGCGAGGCGCTACAGCGCGAGGGCGTCGAGGTGTGGTTCGACCAGAGCGAACTCGTCGGCGGCGATGCGTGGGACGCGAAGATCCGCGGCCAGATCGCCGCGTGCGCGCTCTTCGTGCCGGTCATCTCGGCCCACACGCAGGAGCGCCGCGAAGGCTATTTCCGCATTGAGTGGCGGCTCGCCGCGCAGCGCACGCACGCGATGTCCGACGACACCGCGTTTCTGCTGCCCGTAGTGATCGACGACACGCGCGATGCCGATGCGCGCGTGCCCGCGGAATTCAAGGCCGTGCAGTGGACCCACCTTCGCCAAGGCTTCGGTGGGCAGGCGCGGCTGTCAGACGATGAGGCGATGGAGAAATTTTGCGCGCGGGTGAAAGTGCTGCTGGGCGGCTCGGAGAGTTCTGCGGTAGGGGCGTCGCTTGACGACGCCCGTGGTGCGGTCACTCCGGACGGGCGTGGACGAGCCACGCCCCTACACGATCGCGCGCCGGTGGGCCGCCGTGCCCCGGTGGCGGCTTGGATCACCGCGACCGCCTTCGTTGGCGTTGCTGCCCTCTACTTCGCCACACGCCCCGAAAAGAATTCGGGCGCAGAGACGCGCCCGCCTGCCTCGGCCAAGTCTGTCGCGCCCCTCTCGCCCGCCCGCGAACTCGTCGAGAAAGCCCGCGTTCTCTACGAGCCGTGGGACCTCGCCACCAAGGACGACTTCGTGATGGCGGATCAGTTTCTCAAGCGCGCCACGGAGCTCGACCCCACCGACGGCGAAGTGTGGGCCGCTCAAGCGATTGCCTCGTGCGCGATCGTCGCGATTTCGGGCCTGGGCGAGGATCGGCGGGTCGAGATGCGCTTGCAGGCGGAGCGCGCGGTCAAGCTCGCCCCCGATTCCGACAACGCCCGCTTCGCGCGGGCTCTCGCCATTCGCCACGACCGGGAAGGCGCAGCGGAGCAGGCCGAGCCCATTCTGCGCGAGGTCGCCACCCGCAACCCTGAGAACCGGCTGATGCTCCGCAGTCTTGGTCAATTCTTGGGGAGCCGTGACGCGACTCGCCCTGAGGGGCTCGCAATTTTGCAGCGGGTGGCCTCGCGCCCCGGGGGCGACGCTGTGGCCGAGTTCAATATCGGACAGATTAATATGTTCAGCGTTCAGGCGCGAAACCCGAAGGAGGCGCTCGCCGCCTTCAATCGCTCGCTCAAGCTGGCACCCAACGCGCACCGCACGCACGGCTACAAGCTCGAACTGCTGTGCCACTATGGCGGCGACCTGGCGGCGGCCCGGCAGGCACTGCGCGAGGCGCCGGTGGCCGCCTTGCGCGAAGATCGCCCGGCCGTGATCGCCTGGTGGCTATTGCTGGCGAGCGGTGAACCGGACGCGGCCCTGCGCATCCTCGACTCCGCTTATCCGTATCTGAGCACAACTTGGTTCACGGGCCCCGCGCGCTACCTCAAGGCCCTGGCCCATCGTCAGGCCAACCGTCTCTCGGCGGCCACCACAGAATGGAATGTCGCCTTGCAGGAAATTCAACGGCGCCTCACCGACAACCCGACCGCCCGTAGCGAACTGGGGCTCAAGGCGGCGACCCTTGCCTATTTGGGGCGTCAAGCCGAGGCCGCCGAAACGTTCAAGCTCCTCGAAGAGCTCCCCCCATCGTCTATTCCTAGGGATCAACGCTGCGCCTATGTGGTGAAGACGCTGCTTGGTCGCATCCCGGAGGTCGTCGCCGCCTTGGACGGCCAGCTCGTTGCGGGCCGCGGCCGCTTCCCGGCCACCACGGCCAGTGCCATTCTCTTCGATCCAGAGCTCACCGCGCTCCGCGCGCACCCGAGCTACGCCGCGCTGGCCGAAAAAGCGCGGGCCGTCTATGCGGACGTGCAACTGAAATGAGCGCCGCGGACAACAAAGCCATCTTCCTCAGCTACGCCTCGCAGGATGCCGAGGCCGCGCGGAGCATTTACGAAACGCTCCGCGGCGAGGGCGTCGAGGTGTGGTTCGATGCCGACGGCGGGCTCGAGCACGGCGACGAGTGGGACGCAAAGATCCGCCGGCAGATCAAGGAGTGCGTCCTCTTCATCCCACTCATCTCCGCCAACACGCAGGCCCGCGAGGAGGGCTACTTCCGTCTCGAATGGGATCTCGCTGCCGAGCGCGCGCGCACGATCGCCAGCGGCGTGCCGTTTATTTTGCCCGTGGTGATCGACGACACGCGGGAACCCGAGGCGCTCGTGCCGGATCGGTTTCGGATGGTGCAGTGGACCCGCCTGTCCGGCGGTGTGGTCACGCCCGAGGTGAAGGCACGATACCTCAAGCTTTGGTCCCATCGCACAGGCGCGCTGAAGCATGAGTCCGATGTAGGGCGGGGTCGCCGAACCCCGCCGTCAGGATCTTCGTCCGCCGAAGCGGCGGGGTCCGGCGACCCCGCCCTACAACCGAACACACGCCGCCGCGTTCCTCCGGCGGCTTGGTTCGCGGCTGCTGCCACGGTTGCGGTAGCCGCTCTCTACTTCACGTTGCGGCCCGCAAAAAATGCGGGCGCAGGGACACACCCGCCCACCGCAGAAAGATCCGCTCCACCTCCGCAGCCCGCGTCTGGCAAACGCTATGCTTCGTCGCGTCCCGACGTCGCGGTGCTGCTGACGCGGGTGCAAGCGATGACCGACAAGGCCGACGTGGCGCGGGCCGAGTTGGAAACCGCGCTCAGCCTGCTCGATCAGGCCGCCAAGCTCGATTCCACGGACGCGAGCGTCTGGGCCGAGCGCGCCCTGGTCGAATTTCGCTACGTCACATCGAGCCTCGACTACACCCCCGCACGCATCGATGCCGCCCGCCAGCACGCCAAGCAGGCGACCAGTCTTGATCCGAAAAATCCGCACGCCCGTCTCGCCGACGCCCTGACGCAATTGCAGGCGGCCACCGACCAAGCCGGCCGGGATGCCGCCGCCGCCATCTTCGAGTCGCTCGTGGCCGAAAATACCGATCGAGTTGACGCCTATTTTGCCCTCGCCCGGCGAAAGTTTCGAAATCGCCAGACCGACGAGGCATTGGCCCTGCTCGATCGAGCCGCCCGGCTTCCCGGTGCCGCCGGTCGCGCTGCCATGGAAAATGCCATCCGTTACGCCTTGAGCGCCGAGTTGAGCAAAGCCAACGAGGCACTCGACCAGGCACTCGTCCTCGAGCGCTCCGCCGACGCGCTGCTGTGGAAATCCTACCTCGCCATGGTCTGGCTGGGCGATGCCGCTCTCGCGAAGCGGCTTATTGCCGACATCCCGCCTGGCATGCTGACCGAGGATTTCCCGGCCTCAGGCAAGCTCTTCGTCGCGCTCTGGGCCCGCGACTGGGACACCGTAATCGCCACGATGCGGGCCATCCCGCGCAATTACCTCGGCTCCGGCGCGCTTTCCGGGCCGACCGGCTACTACCTCGGGTATGCGCTTGCCCGCGACGGCCGGAAGAGCGCGGCCGAAGTCGAGTGGCGCTCCGCCCTGGAGGTGGTGAACAAACGTTTCGAGAGTGATCCGCGAGACCAGACCCTCTTCAGGATGAAAGCGCTGTTGCTGGCGGCGCTGGGCGATCGCACGGGCGGAGAAAAAACCCTGCAAACGCTGCGCGAACTCCTTCCCACCACCTGGGCTCGCAGTTGGGAAGGGCACATGCTCGCGATAGAGCTGCTGCCACCCGAAGAGGCGATCGCCCAACTCGCGAACGCCGGCCCGGCGAATATGGCTTGGGGCCTGAGCGGCTCCCTCAAGCTTGATCCGTTTGTCGATCACCTGCGCTCGCACCCGAAATTCATCGAGCTGCTCGCGAAAGCGGAGTCCGATCCCAAGCTGAATCCGGCCGCCGCCAAGCCGGCGGCCACCGCGCCCGCTCCAGGCGAGAAATCCGTCGCCGTGCTCGCCTTCGCCAATCTCTCCGACGACAAGGCCAACGAGTATTTCTCCGACGGCATCAGCGAGGAATTGCTCAACGTGCTCGCCAAGGTGCCCGGCCTCAAAGTCTCCGCGCGCACTTCGGCGTTTTCGTTCAAGGGCAAAAACGTTCCCATCCCCGAAATCGCGCAACAGCTTGGCGTGGCCTACGTGGTCGAGGGCAGCGTGCGCAAGGCGGGCAACCAGGTGCGCATCACCGCGCAACTCATCAAGGCGGCGGACGGTTTTCAGACGTGGAGCGAAACCTTCACGCGCGAACTGAAGGACATCTTCGCCGTGCAGGACGAGATCGCCGGCCTCATCGCGAAAAACCTCTCGCTCACGCTCGGCGCGGGTGCCACGACGCCGGTGGCCGCGACGGTGAATCCCGAGGCCTACCGCCTCTACCTCGAGGGCCGCGCGGCGTGGAACCGCCGCGATGCCGAGGGCTTCCGGCAGGCCGAGCTGCTCTTGAATCGCGCGCTTGAACTCGAGCCCCGCTTCGCGCGGGCCCATGCGGCGTTGGCCGACCTCTGGACCGTGCAAGGGGCTCCGCTCCAGGGCAGCTACGGTCAGCGTCAATCGCCGCGGCTGGCGCGGATAATCGCCAAGGCCGAGCAGGCGGTGGCGCTGGACGGAAATTCGGCGGAGGCCCATGCCTCCCTCGGCCATGCACTCGGCCAGGCCTGGCGCTTCGCGGACGCGCAGCGCGCGTTGCGCCGGGCGATCGAATTGAATCCCAACTACGCCAGCGCGCACCAGTGGCTCGGCCGGCAACTGCTCGTGCCGGGCCAGCTCGACGAGGGTCTGGCGGCCTTGCGGCGCGCCGTGGAACTCGACCCGTTGTCGCACCGGATTCTCGACAACTACTCGGATGCGTTGGAAAACGCCGGCCGGCTCGCCGAGGCCTGGGCGGTGCTCGGCCGCGCCAGCGCGCTCCACCCGACGGGCGTGCAGATCCGCTGCAAGCAAGTGCTCGTGCTGATGCGGCTCGGCCGCCGCGACGAAGCGCTCGCCGCCGCCCGGGCGCTGGCGGCCGATGCGGGGGCCGAGGAACCGGACTATCGTTACAGCACGGCGTCCGCCGCGCTGGCCGCCTTCGGCGAAACGAGGGAGGCGGAGGCGTTGTTTCGCCGCATCGCGACCGACTCGGAGGATTTGCCCGTCGCGCTGGCTTATGCCGGCCGCGTTCGCGAGTTCGTGCCGCGCTTGGATGACCTCACGATCAATTGGATAACCATCCTCTGGTTTGACCCTGCTTTCGCGCCAATCCGCGCCGATGCGGGATTTCGCGCGTGGACGAAAAGAGTTGGTCTCGCCGACGGCCTCGCCCGCGCCGAGGCGTGGCTGGCGGCGCATCCGCCGGGAAAGCCGGCCAGGTGAACGCTCAACGCTCAACCTTCAACATTTAACACTCAAGTGATCACACCCACTTTCAGATTCCGGAGGGCTGATCCTTGAGCGTTGAGCGTTCAGCGTTGAGTGTTGAGCGTTCCGCGCCGCGCGGAGCCGTTTTCCTCTCTTACGCGTCGCAAGACGCAGTGGCGGCGCAGCGCATCTGCGAGGCGCTCCGTGCCGCGGGCGTCGAGGTGTGGTTCGATCAGAACGAATTGGTCGGTGGCGATGCGTGGGACGCGAAGATCCGCAAGCAGATCAAAGAGTGCGCGCTGTTCGTGCCGGTCATCTCGACAAACACGAACGCGCGCTTGGAAGGTTATTTCCGGCGCGAGTGGAAACTCGCCGTCGAGCGCACGCACGACATGGCCGACGAGAAGACGTTTCTCATGCCGGTCGTGATCGATGCGACGACCGACGCCGGCGCGTTCGTGCCGGAGAAGTTCCGCGAGGTGCAGTGGACACGAATCGGCTCCGCCGATTCGTTACACGCGTTCTGCGAGGGCGTGAAGAAATTGCTGGGTGGTTTCGAGTTGGAGGCGGGACGCCCTTTGGGCTCCGTAGGTTTGGCGAAGGAGGCTCGTCCCGCACAACGCGATGGGCCGCCTTCGCCAGACGGCTTCGGCGGGCCAAGGGGCGTCGCGTCCCCAGTAAGAGCCGGGAAGGTGGGCCGTGCGCTCCGCGCGCGGCTGGCCTGGAGTCTGGGCGCGATTGGCGTTGCCAGTCTGGCTGCCGTAATCGGCTGGAAGCTCCTGCATCCGGGGGCCGATTCGGCGGCGCAGGGAAGCGTCACGTCGACTGCGGAAAAAACCGCCGCTCCCCTCTCCGGGGCACGCAAGCTCGTGGTGCAAGCGCGGGCGCTTTTCGAGGAAGGTGACTACGCGAACCACGAGAATTTCTTCCTGGCGGACGACCTGCTCAAGCGGGCGCTGGCGCTCGATGGCACGGATGGCGAGCTGTGGGCTGCGCAGGCCCAGCTCTCGCGGGAAATGCTGATGCTGGGTTACGATCGAACCAGCGCGCGAGCCGACGGACTGCGCATGCAGGCGCAGCGCGCAATCAAACTCCTGCCCGAGTCGGTGGAGGCCCAGATCGCCTATGCCGGTTATCTCCAGAACACCGGTGGATCCGCCGCGCACGAGTCCATTCGGCTGATGCAACAATTGAGCGGGCGGGCACCCACCAACCGCCGGATATTCCGCGTCCTCGGCATGGCGTACGGCATGGTGAACAACCTGGACGAAGCAGTCGCCGCCTTTGACCGGGCCCACGCGCTTCCCGGTGGAGACGCGGTGGCGCTGGCGATGAAGGCCGCGCAGTTGATTTGGTATGGAAGATATGAGGAGGCGGAGACCACCGTGGCCCAAGCGCAGGCGCTACGGACGACCGGCCGCGGCCTGGTGTTGGACGTCATGCTGAAGCTCTGCTGGCGCGGCGACCTCGATGGCGCCGAGACTGCGCTCGAACGCTGGCCGGCGTGGCTGCGGCTCGAGGATCGGGGGGTTTTTTTCGCGAGTCAGGTCTGGCTGTGAAAACGCCAGCCGGACAAAGCCGTGGACGTGCTCAATACCGTGGCGCGCGATTCGTTCAACGACACTTATTTTACAGGTCCGAAAGCGAGTTTTATCGCGCTCGCGCACGAAATGGCCGGGCGGACGGAGGCGGCGCGCGCCGAGTGGGAAAACACGAAACGGGTGGCGACCCGGTTGGTGGCGGAGGACCCCACGCTCAAGCGGGCGCTGGCGTTGAAGGCCTGTGCGCTCGCGCGACTGGGGGAGACGGCGGAGGCCGAGTCGCTGCGGCGCGGGCTCGAACAGACTGGGGATTTGCGCTCCGAGTATTGGTCGTGCGCCACGCCGGCGGTGCTGTTGCGGGTTGCCCTCGGCCACGGCGCGGAGGTCGCGGATAGATTCCGTTCTGAGCTGAAGTCCCCCAATGCGACGTCAGCTGTGCCATCGCCGCAAGCCGCGCTGCGGCTGAATCCGGTCTTTGACCCGATTCGGGCCGACCCCGCGTTTCAACGCCTCCTCGCGGCCGCGCCCGCGCCGAAACCTCCGGCTGCGGTCCGGACTTCGGATTTGGCCCCCGCCAAATCCACCCCGGCGGAAAAGTCCGTCGCGGTGCTGGCCTTCGCCAACCAGAGCGACGACCGGGCCAACGAGTATTTCTCCGACGGCATCAGTGAGGAGTTGATCAATATGCTGACGAAAATTTCGGGCCTGCGCGTCATCGCGCGCACCTCGGCGTTTTCGTTCAAGGGGAAAAACACGCCGGTCAGCGAGATCGCGAAGCAACTCGGTGTCGCTTATGTGATCGACGGCAGTGTGCGAAAATCCGGCACCCAGGTGCTCATCGTCGCGCAGCTCGTCAACGCCGCGACCGGCGACTCGCTTTGGTCCGATCGATTCCCGCGCGAACTGAAGGACATCTTCGCCGTTCAAGAAGAGATCGCCGGGCTCATTGCGAAAAACCTGTCGCTGAAACTCGGCACGAACCCAAACGCCGCGCGGTCGGTCAATCCCGAGGCGTTTCAATCCTTTCTCGCGGGTCGCGCCCAGGCGGAAAAAGCCGATGGCGCGAGTCTGCGCGCCGCCGCCGAATCTTTTCGGCGCGCCGGTGAGTTGGACCCGAACTATGCCGCGGCGTGGGCGCAGCTCGCCTGGGTCAACATTCAGCTCGCCCGCTGGGGTGGGTTGCCGCAGGCCGTGGGGCTCGAGCGCGCGCGCAAGGCGATCGCCCAGGCGGTGGCGCTGGAACCTGATTCGCCCGACGTGCTCCTGGCACTGGGCTGGGTGCGGCGCACGGCCGATTGGGATTGGCGTGGTGCCGCTCAGGCGTTCCGCCGCGCGCTCGAATTTCGGCCGAATCATCCCCAAACCCTCGCGGATGCCGCGGTGTTGTGGTGCAATCTCGGTCGAATGGACGAAGCACTTCAGCTCGCCCAACGCGCGGTCGATCTCGACCCGCTGAATGCCGCGTCGCATTTGAACTTGAACCAGCTATTCCGCCAGGCGGGGGAACTCGCCAAAAGCGAACAGGCGATTCGTCGCGCCCTACAGTTGGCGCCGCACGGGCAGCGCTATCACACCTACCTTGCCCGGATCCTGGCGGAGACGGGACGAATCGAGGAAGCCGAGCGCGAAGTCGCTCAAGAAACGGACGAAATCGGCCGGCTGTTTTCGACTGCTCTGATCCAAATCGCCCGTGGCCGGAACGCCGAGGCATTGGCCACCGTGCACGCACTTGAAGCGCAGAACGAATTGCACCCGGGCACCGCGGACATCTTCAGCTACTCGGCTTACCTCTATGTGCGCCTGAAAGATTTTGATCGCGCCTTCGCTTCGCTGGAGCGGTCACGCACAGCGCGCGACACAGGAATTCCATGGGCCAAGTCGGCCTACGACCTGCGCCCCCTCCATCACGATCCGCGCTGGCCGACGTTCCTGCGCCAGGTCGGCCTCGCGGACGACCAACTGAAATGAGCGCCACCGAAAACACAGCCGGTGAAATCGTCCAACGTTTGACGCTCAACGCTCAAGTGACCAAACCGCATGACGAATCCAGGAGGACGAATCCTTGAGCGTTGAACGTTCAGCGTTAAATCGCAGACGGGTCCATTCCCCGGAGCTTGCTCCGTTCGTTACTGCGAAACCCCCTCCCGGATCCGATCCCCCTGAAAATCCAGTTTCCTATCGGTAAGATCAACCAGCCGAGTCCGCTGGCGAGCAAGAGCCCGATCCCGAATTGCCGGGAGGATTTGCGCGTGGCGAGCGCGAGCCCGATCAGCGGCAGTGCGAGGGCGACGCCGAAGAAACCGAAAAGGCCTGCCATCATCGCGACGTCCTTGTCGCGCGAGCCCTGCAAGACCAGGAACAACCCCCACGCGATCGCGCCGACCACGAAGCCTGTGCCGGGCCCGGCGGAGGGCGCTGGCGCGGATTCGTAGCGAATCGTGCTGGGTGGCGTGGGCGGCGCCGGCTCCGCCGAGGGATCGCGGGGTGGTGTTTCGCTCATGAGTTACATTCCGCTGCCGGCACAGGTCATCAGCGAGAGGAGCAATGCGAACCCCGAGGCGATCACCATCCCCAGTCCGACCGCCCGCGTGCGCGGAAAGATGGTGAAGATTCCGCCAGCGACCAGGGTGACCAGGCCGATCGACAGCACGATTAGCCCGCTGAAGAACAGATCCCACCCACGCTGGTGGGAGTCCGACCGGGCGAGCGCGAAGGCCAATCCCACGACTATCGTCAGCACCGCTGGAGCCAGCGAAAACCAGAAGGCCCGCGTGCGCTGCGCGGCGGTGGCCGCCTGGAGCGACGAACCGGCGTCCGGCAGCGGCTCGGAACGTGGATCGCGGTGGGATGGTTCGCTCATGACGCGGCGTGGCTGGCGGCCGCGGCGGCTTGGAGTTCGCGCAGGCGCGCCTCCTTGCCGTCGCGGTAGAAAAGGTTGTAGGTGTCAAAGGGGATGATCCGGCCGTCGGGGTGCACGATGTGGATGCAGCTCTTCTTCACGCTGCGCACGTCGAAGTTGTGCGCATCGAGAAACTGGATGATGAGCACGCGAAACAGGTTGTCGTAGCCCAGGCTCGGCGGCGCCGACACGAGCGGCAGGCAGCAGAGGAGCTGGCGGAGCGCATCGGTCGCGGACTCGGGCGAGTGGGAGGTCGAAAACAGGCGGAAGACCTCGCGGCGAATCTTCGGATCGCGTTCGAAAACGAGGTTGCTGCCCTCGGCGTGGAGCAGCACTTCCGGCGGGATCAGCGACGTGAGGGGTGTGACCTTGCCGCCGAGCTTGAGCGCGTAGCCCATCGCGAGGCAGTCGGGGTGGCAGGGCACGGGGATGAGGTCGGCGGGTTTGAAGACCGGCGATTGGGCGAGGATTTTTTGCCGGACCTCGCCGAGCGTGAGCCGGTCGCGCGCGGGATCGAAGTCCTCGGCGCGGCCGGCGTCCTGGATCGGTTGGAAAGTGACGCCGCGCACGCAGCGCTGAGTGAGCGCGAAGTCGATGATGGCGCCGAGCTCGTCGTCGTTGAGCCCGTGCTTGAGCGTGACGACGAGTGTGGTGGAGAGATTGAGGGCGTTGAGCCGGTCGAGCGCGCGGTGGCGCACGTCGAGCAGATCGGCGCCGCGCAACGCGCGGATGGGAGCGGCGCGCAGCGAATCGAACTGGAGGTAGATTTCGAAACCCGGCGCGTAGCGGGCGAGTTTTTCGGCGAAACCATCCTCGCGCGCGATCCGCACGCCGTTGGTGTTCAGCATGAGGTGCTTGATCGGGCGGCGCTTCGCGGCGTCGAGGATGGCGAAGAACTCGGGGTGGATGGTCGGTTCGCCGCCGCTGATCTGGACGATGTCGGGCTCGGCCTCGTTGGCGACGACGGCGTCGAGCATTTGCTCGATGAGCGCGAGCGGGCGATGCGAGGTGCGGCGCGGCGACGACTCGGCGTAGCAGACGGGGCAGGCGAGGTTGCACGCATCGGTGACCTCGATGAGCGAGAGACAGCTGTGCTGCTCGTGGTCGGGGCAGAGGCCGCAATCGTAAGGGCAGCCGTAGCGGGTGGGGGTGTTGAAGGCGCGCGGCATCTGCCCGGCCTTCAGCGTGCCACGGCAGCGCTGGTAGTAATCGATGTCGGTGGAGATCAGCGCGCGCGACGGCCCATGCTCCGGGCAGTGCTTGTGCAGAAACACGCAGTCATCCTGGAATACGACCTTCGCGCTCACGGTGCGCAGGCACGTGGGGCAGAGGCTCTGGGTCCAGTCGGCGTAGAGGTAGGGGCGGTCCACGGGATATTAGGTTTTCGATTCGCGGTTTTCGATCGGTGCGGCGGACGCGAGGCGGCGGAGGGAGGCGAGGGCGAGGCCGGCACCGAGGAGGCTCGCGAGCTGGATGGCGCTGAGAAACGCGAGCGCGGTTTCGCGCGGCTTGAGGAACTCGATGAAAAACCGAAACGCGAAGTAGCCGGCGAAGTAGAGGCGGAACCGCGCGCCGTTCGGCAACTCGCGGGAGCGCGTTGCGAAGAAGATCGCGGGGGCGAGGATCAGCACGAACACGCTTTCGTAGAGCTGCGTGGGATGGCGTGCGACCCCATCGCCGAAGTCGACGCCCCACGGCAGGGCGGTCGCGACGCCAAACGTGCGGTCCGCGAGGCCAGTGAGGAAACACCCGATCCGCCCGATGGCGGTGCCGAGCGCGAGCGGCCACACGAACGCGTCGCCGGTCGAGCGCGCGATGCCGAGGCGTCGCTTCACCAGTTCGATGCCGGCCCAGCCGCCGAGGAAGCCGCCGACGATCGTCTTGCCGCCCAGCAGCGCAGCGGGATCGGTTTGCAGGAGCGCGAGGTAGTGGGCGGGCGACTCGGCCCACGCGAGGAGCTTCGAGCCGGCCCAGGCGCCGAACACGCAGCCGACAAGCAGCCAGAGGTTCGGCTCGAGCGGCAGTGCGGCGGCGTCGCGACGGCGCGTTGCAAAATAAACGCGCGCCCCGGCGAAATAGCCGAGTGCCTCGAACGCGAAGTGCGGATGGATACGCAGGCCGAGGAGTTCGAGGTGGGCCGGGAATGTCATCGCGGGTCGCGGGTTGCCGCACGGAGGCGGCGGTGGCACGTGTTTACTTTTCCTGTGTGCTGTCGAATTGCGCGAGCACCACCCAGGTTCCACGGGCGTTCGAGGTGAGTTTGACCACGAACCGGTTGTCGCCCGGAAGCGTGGAGTGAAACTGCCGAACGAACGAGGCGAGTTCGGCGGCGGCTTCTGGCGGGAACGGCGCGACCACCGTGATCGTGTAGCGATCCACGAGGCCGTCGGCGGCGAGCGCGACGTCCACGCGGTTCGGGAATCCCGGCGCGGGCGGCGGCAGGCGCGCGGTGATCGCACTCGTTATCGCGGGGGACTGATCGAGGCCGTAGGTGGCGACGAGTTTGCGACCGCCGGCGGCGTCGCTGTAGAGATGAAGGGTGCCGGGGCGATGGCTTGGGTGCGAGCGCTGGCGGGCGACAAGGGCGAAGTCGCGGGCGTTGGCCGGGGTGAAGTCGCCAACCGCGACCACGTTGGCCAGATAGTGGGTGAACGCCCCGCCCCTGCGTTCGAGCGTGACGCGCAGACGGTCGGCCTGAACCGCGTGGTCGTTGGCCGGCGCGGGCAGGACGCGGGTGAGATCGGCGAGGAGCCGGCGGCGGAAGTCCTCCGCCGCCTCAGACTCGGTCGGTTCCTGCCAGCCGACGCAGGCGAGGCCGACACTCGCCGCCAGCGCGACAAGCAGCAATGCCGCGGGCAGCACGGTGGACGGCAAATGGGCGCGACGAGTCGGGGCAGACACGGGTCGAGTGGGATGGCGAGGTTGTGACTGGCGCCGCCATCAAATGCAACTTCGCTGGCGCACCGCTCGCGCCGCTGATGGCCTTGACCGCGGTCGACCGGCCCCGCAACGTCCGCGGTCATGTCCGCCCCCCCCCGCGACGCCCCCACTAGTATTCTGGGGGCGCTGCGTTTCATCGGCCCGGGTTTGATCCTCACGGCGTCGATCGTTGGGTCGGGCGAACTCATCGTCACGCCGAAGCTCGCGGGCGAGGTCGGCTTCGATCTGCTCTGGCTCATCATCGCGGGCTGCGTGGTGAAGGTGTTCGTGCAGATCGAAATCGGGCGGTTCACGCTCGCGCAGCAGAAGACCTCGCTCGAGGCGTTTGACGAGGTGCCCGGGCCGCGCTGGCGCGTGTCGTGGCTCGTGTGGCTGTGGCTGCTGATGTATCTGTGCGCGATCAGCCAGGTGGGCGGGATCGTCGGCGGGGTGGCGGAGACGCTGGCGGCCGGCGGCAATACAAACTCCTTCCAAGAACTCCTCCCCAACCGCGAGGGAGTCAGCTTCGAGACTGGCGTGAAGCTCGACTTCCTCGATCGCAAGGTCACCGGCACCATCAGCTACTTCGACACCACTGACAAAAACCGCGCCGTCACCGATTCGAGCGCCTTCAATATCAACACCCGCGACATCAATGGCCTCGGCCCCCGCGACCCCGGCTTTGACGCCAATAATCTCGCCGCCAACACTTCGCGCGGTGACACTGTAGCCGTCGGCGAATACAACTCCAAAGGCTGGGACGGCGAAATCATCCTCTCCCCTGGCCGCGGTTTTCAAGCCACCCTTTCCGCGGCATTTGTCGATGCTCAGGTTATCGACGATCCCAACCCCAGCCTCGTCGGTTCGCGCCAAGGTGGCTTCGCCAAACACAGCTTCGGCACGGTGCTCAGCTATCGTTTTCCCAACGGCACGCTCAAAGGCCTTAGTGTCGGCGGCGGCTACCGCTACACCTCAGATCGCTATTTGAGCCGTGTGCGCCAGTTCACCACCGTCGTCGGCTCCCCCTTCGTCGACTACTGGCAGCCCCCGGCCAAGTCACTGTCATTTTTCTCCAAATACACCTTCAAGGTCGCCCGCCGTGAAGCCTGGGTGCAGTTCAACGCCGACAACCTGCTCAAGACAACCCGCTACATCAACGAGACCTCCTTCACCAATCTCACGATCTACGGCATCGACACCCCCGTCGTCTGGCGCGTCACGACCGGCGTGCGTTTCTAAATCAGGCCCCCACCTAGGGATTCCATCTTCAGGCAAATGGACGCGACCTCTGGTCCGAGGTATCGGGTCCACACCCGCCCCCTCGGAACCATAAAGGCGCTCCGCTGCGCAACCTCATCGCCGCCAACACCCCGGCCATGAAAAATATTTTTCCCTGCCTCGTCCTCGTCACCCTTCTTCCAGCAGGTCTATTGGCTCAGGCGCCCTCGCCTGCATCCGCCGCCGCCGCACCCGCGGGCGAAGCCATCGTCCTCTCGCCCTTCCAGGTCGATGCCAGCTCCGACAAGGGCTACCTCGCCACGCAGACGCTCAACGGCACGCGCCTGCGCACCGACATCAAGGACATCGGCTCGGCCATCAGCATCTTCACCGAGCAGATGATGGACGATCTCGGGGCCAACAATATCAACGCGCTCATGGCCTTCGCGCCCAACACCGACGCGTTCATCCAGGCGACCGGCGACATCACGGGCAACGGCAACGACTTTATCAATATCGCCACGCAATTCGTGACCCGGGGCGGTGCGACGTCGGTCGTCAGCCAGGATTTTTTCGCCAACAACATTCCCAACGATCGCTACAACTCCGAGGCGCTCACTTTCACGCGCGGCCCCAACGCCATTCTCTTCGGCCTGGGCAACGCGGCCGGCGCGTTCGTCTCCTCGACCAAGCGCGCGAAAACCAACCGGACCGCGACGATCCTGGACTACCAGATCGACCAACGCGGTTCCTATCGCGGCATGCTCGATCACAATCACGTCCTTAAGCCGGGCCGGCTCGCGATCCGCTACGCGGGAGTTTACGAGGCGCTCAACACCTTCCGCATCCCGACGGAGAACCTGCAGCGCCGGCACTTTGCCACGGCGACCTTCACGCCCTTCAGCCGAACCACGCTCCGGGCCAGCTACGAGCAAGGCCTGATCAACGCTCCCGCCGTGCGCCCGTGGCCTTCCTATGATTTTGTCACTCCATGGCTCACGGCCGGCTCGCCGATTATCCCGACCTTCGTGAATGTTGCCGGCGGCAAGCCCGTCGGCACGAAAAACGACACCTTCGCCGGCGTCGTTTCCACCGACCTGACCCCGGCGGGCGTAAAAGTGGCGCCCCAAGTGTGGCAGAATACCGCACTCGGCGCCGACCCCGCCTTCAACACCCCGGGCTTCCCCCTCAACACGTTTCCCGTGCAGGGCGGTCGCTTCCGGTCGCTCACCAACGACGCCATCTATCCCACGCTCGCCAGTCTCTTCGGCAACACCGCCTTCCGACTGAACGACTACAAGACCCTCTCCGTCTTTCTCGAGCAACAGGTCACGCGCGACCTCTTCATTGAGGCGGCCTACAACCGGCAGGAAAACAAGCTCATCGCCCTCAACGGGGTCGTCGGCCAGTCCGCCGGCATCACCGTCGATCCCAACGCCCAGATGCCCAACGGCCGGCCCAATCCGAACGTCGGCAAATACTACTACCAGTCGCAGTCGACCCGGATCGACGCTCCAACCGAGGTGGAAAATTTCCGCCTCACCGGCTCCTACACCCTGGACTTCGGCCGCAACAAATCCAAGTGGCTCCGCCATCTCGGTCGCCATCAGGCCGCCCTCTTCGGCGAGCAGTCGGATTCGCGGGGCTGGTCCAGCAACAACAACCTCTACAACGTCACCCCGTTTGCGACCACGGGACCGGCGGCGACCATCACCAACGGCGCCAACCTCCTGCAATACCGCTACTATTTCGACGCCGCCGCCGGGAAGATCGGCACCTCGGGCGGCCCGCAATTTCTCAATTTTCCCGTGATGTATTCGGGCACCCCAATTCCTCCGCCGGGCGCCGATGGCGTCACGCCCGGATTCGTGGCCCAGCAAGGTCTAAACATGAGCGAATCCCACGTGCGCACCTATGCCCTCGCGACGCAGAGCTTCTTTTGGAACAACCGCATCGTCTTCACCAACGGTTGGCGCGAAGACAACGTCACCTCTTGGTCGGCCACGCCGGGCGATTTCAACCCGCTCCGCGACGCCAACGGCTTCGGCGCCAACGGCGATGGGATCGACGTCCGCCAATTCAAACCCGGCAGCCGCCTCGCGCGCGGCGGCAAGACGTCCACCCGCGGCCTCGTCTTCCACGCGACGACCTGGCTGAGCCTCAGCTACAACACGTCCAACAATTTTCAGGTCAACGCGGCGGGCTTGAACGTCTACGGCGACCTCCGGCCCAATCCGTCGGGCAAAGGCGAGGACTTCGGTCTGAAGTTCGCGCTCTTCGACCGGAAGCTGTTCCTCGATCTGACCTACTACACCAACAGCAGCATCAACAGCGCCGACGCCGTCTCCAGCAACGCCGCCGGCGATTTCAAGACCAACCTCGATCAGTCCTGGATCGCGATCTACAACTTCACCGGCGATCCCAAGTATAACACCTATCCTTACAATGCCATCGGCACGACCTGGGCCGACGTGGTCTCCACCAAGTCCGAGGGCTACGAATTTTCCCTCACGGCCAATCCCACCCGACGATGGCGGATGTCGCTCAACGGGAGCTGGCGCAGCAACAACACCACCTCCGAGCGCGGTGTCTTCATCAACCAATACCTCGCGCAATATCTCCCGGTGATCAAAGCCCGCCCGGAGTGGCAGGATTTGACCGCCTCCGGCCAGACTGTGGCCACCCGCGTCGCCAATCTCGAAAACATTCTGGTCAACTTCAACGCCATCCGCAACAGCCCCTCCGCCAGCTTTGCCTCCAAGTGGACGCTGAATCTGGTGCAGAGCTACGACCTGCCCGCGACGGGCGTGCTGAAGGGCATCGGGATCGGCGGCAGCATGAACGCCCGCGGCAAGGCCATCAACGGCTTCGCGGTCGACGCGACCAACCTGCTCGACGTCACCAAGCCCTACTACGCCCCGGCCTACGCCAACTTCGGAGCCTGGATCAGTTACAAACGAAAACTCTTCCGCGACCGCGTGGACTGGCGCCTCCAGCTCAACGTCCGCAACGTCCTCGACGACCATGTGCTCTATCCGCTCAGCAACGTCGACCGCCGCGACGGCAAACACACACCCGTGACCGCCGTTTACACTCTCCGGGAGCCGCGCACCTACCAATTCACGAGCAGCTTCAGGTTCTGACACTGCCCCCGCCTTTTCTCTCATCATCTCCTCCGTCCGACACTGCGCAGTGAAAATTCTCCTCGTCCTCACGCCCGTCTTCCTCGCCGGCTTCGTCGCCGCCGCCCTCGGCCCGACCGCGCCCGCCGCTGCGGCAACCGTCGCCGTCTCCGGCGAACTGAAGGCGTGGCACAAGGTCACGCTCGACCTCGCGGGCCCGGCCACCGGAGATTTCACGCTCGCCTGGTTCAACCCCCGCACCGGCGGCCAGCCCGCGCCCGCCGGCTCGGTCAAGGCCGGGGGAATGCTCCAACTGCATCCGCCCTCGACCGACGACTGGCTCGCCGTCGTGCGCAGGAAATAATCGCTGCTGTTGCCCCTCGAGTGCCCGCCTCACGTCGCCGGACGCAGCGTCGGCCCGTCGATCCAGCGCGCAGAGATCGTGATGGTCTTGGGCTCGGCGGGCACGCCGCGCTCGTTGCGCTGGAGCTGCGCCACGAGCGATTCCACCGCGGCAGCGCCGAGCAGGGCCGGCTGCAGGTCGAGCGCGGCGCACGGCGCCACGGTCTCGGTGCGGTTGAGCGCGAGGAAACCCACGTCCGCCGGCACCTTCATGTCCAGCTCACCCAGCCATTCGCGGACCTCGCGCTGCGCGTGGCCGATCAAGACATCGGGCCGGTGTCGCCGCATCCAGGCGAGGAAGGCCGCGCGGCCGTGCTCCGGATCCGCCAGCTCGGGCACGGGCAGCGCCCCATAGTTCGCTACACAGCCGCTGAAGAAACCACCGGACCACCGATGCTTCACCCGCGCGTCGCGCCAGCCCGCGACGATCAGCCCGGGTCGCCGGTAGCCGCGCGCCGCCAGTCGCGCCATCGCCGCCAGCAGTGTGGACTGGTGGTCCGGCAGCACAGTGTGCAGCGCCGGGGCCCCGAGACAGTAATCCATCACCACGCCGGAGAGCCGCGCCCACTCCAGCGCACCGAAGTCCCGCGTCTCGCGAAAGGGCATCACGAGCACGCCGTTGATGTTGCGGGCTGCCAGGATCGCGTTCAGCCGGGACAGGCTCAGGTGGCGCGGACCCTCCCACGTCATCGTCAGGCTGTAGCCGAGTTCCGCGGCGCGGCGCTTCGCGCCGGCCAGCACCTCGCGATGAAACGGGTGCAGCGCCGGCACGCCCGCGCCCGGCCAGTGGTTGATCGCCATGAGCACGCCCTGAAATCCGCCGTGCGACGCGCGGCGCACGGCCGTGAGCACAGAGCCCACGAGCGGATTGGGCCGGTAGCCCGCCCGGCGCGCCGCCTGCAGCACGCGCTGGCGAGTCGCCGCCACCACCCGAGGGCTTTCGCGCAGCGCGAGCGACACGGTCGCGGCCGAGAGGCCGAGCTGGCGGGCGAGACTGCGGATGGAGGGCGGGGGCATCAATCTAACTGTTTTATCAAGAAGATTTCGCCTGCGGCGGAAAACGCAATCATCAGGTGGAGGTCCAGGCGCTCCGCGCTTCCCACTGATAAACCCTCGCAGTCCTATGAAAACCCACCGTTCCCACCGAGCGGCGCTTTGCGCCGTTTCCCTGCTCCTCCTCGGTTCGACCCGACTCATCGCCCAGACCGCCGCGAAACCGGCGTCGGGCGACGAGACGATCAAGCTCTCGGAGTTCTCCGTCTCCGCCGACCGCGCCTCCGGCTATCGTGCGCAAAGCGCCATCACCGCCACCGGCTTCGGCAGCAACATCATCGATACGCCCGTGACGATCAACGTGATCACCGGTGAGTTCGTCGCGGACCTCGGCGCCACTCTCCAGAGCGAGGTGCTGCGTTACGTCCCAGGAGTCATCACGAGCCCAAACTACGAATCGCAGATGATCATCCGCGGCTTCAACGGCCTCCAAGCCTATCGCAACGGCCAGTACCGCCGGCAGCTTTATTCCACGTGGGGCATGGATCGGATCGAGGTCATCAAGGGTTCGTCCTCGATCTTCTTTGGACTCGTCCGTCCGGGCGGAGTGGTGAACTACATCACGAAAAAGCCGGAGTTCAAGTCCCAGGGTGGCGACGCCCGCGTGGCCTTCGGCAGCTGGGATTTCAAGAAGGCGGAATTCAATTACAACTACGGTGGGGAAAAACTTGCCGGGCGGATCGGGGTCGGTGCCATCGATGCCGAGGGCTGGCGCACCGGCGATTTCAAGAAGGAGCATTACATCGGCGGCTCGCTCGCCTGGAAGATATTCAAGGACGGCCTGATCAGCCTCGATCTCGAGACCGTGCGCCGCACCAATCAAGATCGTGAGTCCGCGGCGGTGTTGCGCACCAATTCGCGCTACTTCGGCAATCCCGCTGCGATTGCCAGCGGGCTCGGCCCGCGCGCCTGGCTCAATGCCAACGGCTTCGCCAACGTGCCCACCTTCGACATCTTCGCCCCCGCTTTCGGGCCCGACGATCCTTACGGTCGCAAGGCCACCATGGGGAAGGAAACCTATTCATTCTACCAGTCCTACACCGCCGATCTCGAATACACCCAGAAGATCGGCCCGAGCCTCGTTTATCAGCTGCAGGCCAATTTCGCGATCGATGACTTCGAAATACTCCGTTCAATCGCCGGCGACCAGGAGCCGTTCGCCGATGGTACCGTGCGCTACGAGTTCGGGAATTTCGCCAATTACCGCGACTCCTACAATTTCGACAACAAGTTCACCTACCGCTTCGCGCTGGCCGACACCAGCCACAGCCTGGCCTTCGGCCAGGAGTCGCAGCGTGTCTACCAGGACACCCCCGGCTGGTTCGACCTGCAACGCCGGTTCAACGACGGCAAACGCGGTGCCTCCGCCCTCTGGAATCCCCGCACCCAGCCGCTGCGCAATGGTCCGGCGGAGCGCGCCGCGAGCGCCCAGACCTGGAACATCTATCGTCGCCGGGCTGAAAAACTGCTCGGCTACTACGTCGGTCTCCAGTCCGAATTTTTCACCGGCCGGTTCCGCACCATCGTGGGTGCGCGCCGCAGCGAATACACGCGCAACACCTACTACGAGCGTGCGGTCACCAATCCCGAAGGCGCCACGCCCAAAACCAAGGCCGACACTCCGCTCTATGGCGCGCTCGTCAAGCTGACGCCTGCGCTCTCGGCGTTCGCGACCTATTCCGAATCGCTCGAACCGCAACTCGGGGCGGACGCGGACGGCAAGGGGCTCGATCCGGTCACGGGCAAGGGCTACGATATCGGCTTCAAGACCGGTCTCCTCGACGGCCGGCTCTCCGGTTCGGTCTCCTTCTACGGCGTCAAGCGCGAGAACCTCTCCGCCCGCGACACCGTCCGGGAAAACGCCTCGGGGCGCCAGCCGTTCTTTATCTACAACAACGCCGAGGAGTCGCAGGGCATTGAGTTGGATCTCGCCTACAGCCCACTGGCCAATTGGCAGATTATCGTGGGCCACTCCCACGCCACCAAGGCGAAGGTCGTGGCCTCGACCTCCCCGGCGCGCATCGGCCTGCCGCTGGCGGCCTTCCCGAAGGACGTCCTGCAGCTTTGGACCAAGTATGATGTGAAGTCCGGCGGGCTCAACGGCTGGTCGTTCGGCGGCGGGTTGCGCGACAGCTCGGCGGTGGTTTTCGCCTCCGACCAGAATCTCACGGCCAAAATGCCGGCCTACACCACGGTGGATCTCTTGGCGCAATACCGCTTCAAGTTCGGCAACCGCAACGCGCAGGTTCAGCTCAACGTGAGAAACGTCACCAACAAGGAGTATCGGGAGAGCGCCTTCGGCGCCTTTGGCGACCCGCGGAATTTCCTGTTCTCACTCAGCACGAAGTTCTGACGCGGCCCCAGCCATGCGCCGCCTGCCGTTCCTCGCGTTCACCGCGCTGGCTACCGGGCTGGTCCTATGGGGTGCCCAATCCGCCTCGCAGGCGCCGTCACCGTTGCCGCTCCCGCGCCTGCTCAAACCACCGGTCATCGACGGCGATCTCCGGGAGTGGCGCGAACATGCATGGCACGACGGCGTGTGGGACCTGGCCCGCGTGCGCGCCGCGCCTTGGTATGACGGCGGCCGGATCAACCGGCTCACCGATCACGGCAGCGAGCCGGCGGCGGACGAAGATCTTTCCGCCCGTTACTACGCCGCGTGGGATGATCGCTACCTCTATCTCGGCGCCGAGGTGCGCGACAACGTCAACGACACCACCGATCCGCAGCACGCGCCGAAGCGCTGGTATTACAAGGATGCGATCGCGTGGTTCATCGAGGCGCCGCGCGACGATGTGGCGGAGAAATTCGCCGAGGGCGATCACGCGTTCTGCTTCGTGATCGATCCGACGAAACCGGACTACGGCGCGTGGTGGCGGCACGGTGCGCCAGGCCAGACCTACCTGGAGGAGCCGCTGCCCAAGGCCGCCGTCACCTACGCGATCAAGATGAACCCATGGGGCCGCAGCGCGGGCGATTTCATCCTTGAGGCTCGCATCGATCTCGCGGCTACGCTCGGCCGCGGCAATCCCGCGTGGACGCCGCCGAAAGTGGGCAATCGCTACTCCCTCTGCATCGTCCACACCGATCCCGACGGCGGCGACTACGGCGGCCACCTCATCATCCACGGCACGGGCGACGACGATTCCACGTGGGCTCCCGCCGTGCTCACCGGCCCCCAGGCCCCCATCGAGCGAAAGGCGAAATGAAGTCCGCCCTCGTCTCCGCCGCCCTGCTTTTTTCGATGCTGCCCGCGTCGGCCGCCATCCATTCGCCCGCGGACCACGGCGCGAAACTCGACGGCCGCACCAGCGACCGCGCGGCGCTCCAGCGCGCCATCGACGCCGCACACAACGCCGGCGGCGGCACCGTGATCATCCCAGCCGGCCGCGCGCTGCTCACGGGCTCCTTCGAGCTGAAGTCGCGCGTCACGCTCCACCTCGCGCCCGGCAGCCGCCTCATCGCCAGCACCGACCAGAAGGACTACCGCGACGCCGTGCTCATCGAGGCCTTCGGTGCCGAGGAGATCGCGTTCACCGGCACCGGCACGATCGACGGGCGCGGCCCCGCGTTCATGGCCGAGGAGCAGCCCCACATCTTCCGCCCCAAGCCGTGGCGGCCAAAGGTCATGCTGCTCGAGGGCTGCCGCCGCGTGCGCCTCTCCGATTTCACGATCCGCGATTCGGCGAACTGGACGATTCACTTCGCCGGCTGCGACGACGTCGCGGTGCGCGGCGTCACGATCCTCAACAACCGTAAGATCCCCAACTGCGACGGCATCGCGCCCGACCACTCGCGCAACGTCCGCATCAGCGACTGCCACATCGAGGCGGGCGACGACTGCATCGTGATCAAGAACCGCCCGGAGTTCATGCGCTACGGTCCGAGTGAGAACATCACCGTCACCAACTGCACCCTCGTCTCCACCTCCGCCGCTCTGAAGCTCGGCACCGAGACGCGCGACGACATCCGCGGCGTCGTCTTCTCTAACTGTGTCATCCGCGACAGCCACCGCGGCGTCGCCATCGTGCTCCGCGACCAAGGCAGCATCTCCGACGTGCTCGTGCACAACCTCGTGATCGAGACCAAACTCTTCCACCCCGCGTGGTGGGGCGGCGGCGAGCCGATCTACGTGAGCGCGCGCCCCCGCGCGCCCGGCGCGCCCATCGGCACACTGCGCGGCCTGCGCTTCAGCCACATCCTCGCGCGCGGACCCGGTGGCGTCTTCATCGCCGGCTCGCCCGCATGCGTGCCGGAGGACATCGTACTCGACCACGTCACGGTCGAGCTCACGCCGTCATCGGATTTCCCGCACAGCCGCATCGACGAGCGCCCGCCGGAGCCCAACCCGCACGAGGGCCCGCCGGTCGGCGAGTTCCGCGCGGAGCAAAAATCTGTCGTCGTCACCGCGCCGCTCGCCGGCTTCCGCATCCGCGAGGCTCGCGGCGTCGCGCTCGACGGCTGCACCGTGCGCTGGGCCTCCGCCCCGCCGCCCGGCGCCGTCGCGCTCGACACCACCCGCGCCGAGATCGTGCGCAACACCGCCTTCCGCGAGGAGCGCGGCCGCGCTCCTTCCACCGCACCGTGAATCCTCCCTCCTTCTCCTGATGCCGGACCTCGGCCACACACTCGACCATCCCGAGGTCGCGGCGCGCACGGAGGGGTTTCTCCGGCGCCATCTGGCTTGAAACCGCCCGCAATTCCTGCTCCATCCCGACTGCCCCCCTCGCCCGCCAAAACTCCCCATGATGACGAAATGGTTCCTCGAAGAAGTGCTCCCGCACGAGCCTGATTTGCGCGCCTGGCTGCGCAGCCGCTTCCCGGGCAACTGCGACGTGGACGATGTCGTGCAGGAGAGCTACCTGCGGCTCTGGACAGCGCGCCGCGGCAGCCCGGTGGCCTGCGCCCGCGCCTATCTCTTCACCACGGCGCGCAATGTCGCCCTCGGTCTGTTCCGCCGGCCCGCGATCTTCTCGCCCTTGGGCTCCGACGATCCAGCCCCGGCGCGAATGGCGCAGGAGGAGGCCGATGTCGCTGAGCAGGTCTGCCGGCGGCAGGAGACCACGTTCCTGCTCGCGGCGATCGACGGGCTGCCGGAACGCTGCCGCGAGATTTTCATCCTCCGCAAGCTCCACAGCGTGCCCCAGCGCGAGATCGCCACGCGGCTCCGCCTCTCCGAGCGCACGGTGGAGGCGCAGGTCGCGCGCGGCTCGCGGCGCGTGGCGGACCACCTGCAGCGCCGCGGCGTCACGCGATCCGGCGCGTCGGAGAGGAAACATGCCTGACTCCTCCCCTTCCGCCACTTCGGGCCGGCCTGCCCAGCCCGCCACCGAGGCCGCGCGATGGTTTGCTCGCCGCGACGCCGGCTGGACCGTGGCCGAGCAGGCCGCCTGCGCGCGCTGGCGCGCGGCGGACGCGCGGCACGAGGAGGAGTGGCAGCGGCTCTGCGACGCCATGGACTTTGTCGCGGCCCAGCGCGACGCCGACGAACGCGGCGCGATCGCCGCCGCGCTGGCCCATCGCCAGCGCCACCGGCGACGGCGGCGCGCCGCACTGGCGACCGCGGGCCTCGCCGCGGCGGCCGTCGCAGCCGTGTTCATCATTCCCGCCCGCCCCCGACCCGCCACGGCAGGCGATGCGCTCGCGCGGATCCAGGTGTCCCAGCCCGAGCGCCGCAGCCTGCCCGACGGTTCCAGCGTTGAACTCGCGCGCGGCGCCGAGGTGCGCGTGGCCTACTCCGGCGCGCGTCGCGAGGTCCGGCTGCTGCGCGGCGAGGCCCACTTTGCGGTCGCGAAGGACGCGGCCCGGCCGTTCATCGTGACGACCGGCGACGTCGAGGTGCGGGCCGTCGGCACGGAGTTCGCAGTGCGCGTGGCCGATGCCGCGGTGCGCGTGCTCGTGACCGAGGGGCGCATCGCTGTCGGCCAGCCCCGGACCGCCGCGGCGACCGCATGTTTCGCCGACGCCGGCACCCGCGTGACGATCGCCCCGGGCGCCGCGGCGGAGTCACCGCTCGTCGCCGAGCCGCTTACGCCGGCCGACCTCGAGCGCGAGCAGGCGTGGCGGCAACCCACGATCGATCTCGGCGGCGCAGCGCTGGCCGAGGTCGCGCAGGTCTTCAACCGCGCCAACCCGATCCAGCTCCGCATCGTCGATCCCAAGCTGGCCGGCATGCGCCTCACCGGCGTGTTCCGCGCCGATCAGCCGCTGGCCTTGGTGCAGGTGCTCGAAGCCCACTACGGCGTGAGCGCGACGCGCACCGGCCTGGAGGTCGAGCTGCGACCTGCCCGGTAGCAGCGCAAGGCGGCACCGCCGGCCGCCGCACTGGCAGATTCGTGTAGGGGATTTCGCGCACTCGCGTATCGTTCCGGTGTAGGCCCCCGCCCATCGCCCCCTATGCCCGACCCCAATCCCGCCGCCCGGCTTCCCGGCGCCCGCGCCCCTGTGCGTCTGGTGCTGCTGGTGACCGGGCTCATGGCGGCAGTCGGGCTGCGGGTCGCCGCAGCGACCGAAGCCCGGCGGCGTTTCGACCTCGAGGCCGGCCCAGCTCCGCGCGCCCTCAAGACGTTTTCCGAGCAGTCGGGTCGCCAGGTGATCGCGCCCACGCAGCTCGTCGAGCACGTGCGCACGCCGGCCGTCCGCGGCGCGTTCACGCCGCGTGAGGCACTCGAGCGCGTCTTTGCCCCTTCCGGCCTCGTGGTCCGGCAGGACGAGGCGACCGGCGTCTTCGTGATCGTGGCCGCCGGCGAGGCCGTGCCACCCGGCTCAAAAAAAAATGATCGCGCCGACGCCGCCCCCGGTTCCCTTTTCGTTCCCAACCCATCCACTCCAGCCATGAAGACCAACCACCCGCTCCGATCCCTCGCGGCCGCGTTTGCCAGCGCCGCCGCCTTCGCCCAGCCGGTTCAGCCGGCCTCGCCCACTAGCGATGCGACGAAGCTTGCACCCTTCGAGGTGAAGTCGGATCGCGACTACGGCTACCGCGCCACCAACTCCATGACGGCCACCCGCACCGCCGCGGCGATCATCGACACGCCGACCAACATCGCGGTCGTCACGGAGGAATTCTTCAACGACATCGGCGCGAATTTCCTCAACGACGGCCTGAAGTATGTCTCGAGTGTTTCGACCACCACGCTGGGCAACAACGGCCGGATCGGCGGTTCGGGCGACGGCACCAAGATCCGCGGCTTCGACATCCCCTTTGCCCTCCGCAACGGCTTTCGCCGCAATCGCAACGTCACCATTCGCAACATCGATCGCGTCGAAGTCGCCAAGGGTCCGGTGTCGATGCTCTTCGGCCAGACTGCGCCGGGGGGGCTGATCAACTACATCACAAAGAAACCGAAGTTCACCGACGCCGGCTCTGCCACCGTGCGTTTCGGCGACTACAGTCTATGGTCGGGAGAAATCGAGGCCGAGCGTGCCTTCGATGCGTTTTCCGCGCCAGGCAAGGACGTCGCGGTGCGCGCGATGTATGCGAACAGCGATCAAGATCTGTTTCGCGACTACGAGTTTCGCCAGGAGCTCCACGCCCTTGGCCAGATTGCGCTCCGGCCTTTCGCCGGGGTGAATGTCCTTCTCGAAATCGAGCATACCAACACCCAATCCAACCTCGCCCAGGGCCTGCCGTGGGGCAGCAACCGCTATGCCACGGAGGTCGCCGCGGCACTGGCCGCCGGCCGGACCGCCGACTACAACCGTTGGTATGCCAACCGCGGCAACTGGCAGAACGACATTCAAATCCGCTCGGGCACGCGCCCGCCGGCCATCGACTCGTTCATGGAAAAGGCCTACCCGGATGGAAAATTCTGGACCTATAATCTGACCGGCCCCGACACCCGCTTCAACGCGCGCTCCACCAGCATCAGTGCCGATATCGACTGGAAGGTGAATGACCGTCTGACCGTCCGCTACGGGGCCAACCGCTACGACGTCGACTACTTCGAGAAGTTCTGTTTCACCGACACACCCAACAGCGACTATACCCTCGCCGCCGCCGGCTACTCCTCGCGTAACAACGGCAACGTCATCACCAGCCACCAGTTCGATGCGGTTCTCCGGTGGGATCTCGCGTGGATGAAGAACACGTTCGTCGCCGGCGGTGAGCTGATTGAGGACTATGAAACTTCGCGCCGGCTCGCCTTCGACACCTTGCTGATCGCGCAGGGCTCCGGACTTTCCCGCGCCCTTCCTCCCGGGACTGCGGCGAATCTTGGCCCGCTCCTCAACGGTTTGTTCTACTACGATACCAGGACGCAGCCAGCGCTGCGGATCGATTCCGGCATCACCACCTTCGATCGCCCGGCGAACAAGTCGATCACCAAGCAGGATCGCAGCGGCTACTATCTCACCTGGCGTGGCCAGCTGCTCGGCGACCGCCTCAACGTCAACGCTGGCGTGCGCCGGGAAAAGGGTGACACCTCGGTGTTCGCCCCCGTGTCGGGCATCCGCACCACCGACCTCCAGAAGGGCACCACTCCGATGGTCGGCGTCAATTTCCGGCTGCTTCCCGGAATGACGGTTTTTGCGAGTTACTCCGAGAGTTTTGTGCCCAGCTCCGCCCGTTCCGCCACGGGGCCGCTCGTGCGCGCCGACGAGATCGTTCCGCTCGGACCCATCGAAGGCAAGGGTTACGAGGCGGGCTTCAAGACCGACTGGATGAAAAACACCCTCACCGGGACCATCAGCCTGTTCCGCGTCGAGCAGAGCAACGAGCCGATTCAGGACGGGGACCGGACGAACAACGACCCGCGCAACCGGGATCCCAGCCGGCCCTCCGGCATCCGCTTTCCCCCCGACGTCACCTTCTTTACCGGCGGTGGGGCGCGGGCGACCGAGGGCGTCGACGGCGACCTCGTCTGGTCACCCCAGCGGAACTTCCAGATGCTCGGCAGCTTCACCTATACGTGGAAGGCCGAAATTGAAAAGGGCCTCGCGTCCAGCCCCGGCACCGGGGTTCGCACCAATGGCACGTCCGAGCTCCTGCCGCTCATTTCCCCCAACGGCACCCGGCTCGTGCGGGTGCCCAAATTCGCGGGGAGCGTCTTTGGGAAGTATTCGTTCACCAGCGGTGATCTCAAGGGCTACTCCGTCGGTCTGGGTGGCCGCTATATCGGAGATCACATCATCTTCTTTGGCGGTCCGGACTTTCAAAACTTCCTGCAGAAGTCCTATGTCGTCCTCGACGCCTCGCTCGGCTACGAAACCAAGGTGTTCGGTCGTCAGACTCATTTCAGTCTCAACGGCAGCAACCTCTCCGACAAGCGCTACGTGGATGGCACCTACACCCCCGGCCCTCCGCGGCGCGTGCAATTGACGGCGCGCATTCAGTTTTAACCCGGGTCTGGCAGCCGGAGCTGGCGTGCGGCGGATTAGACCCCCGCCACCCGGCCGGATCCTGCCGCAGAACGAAGCTTGTGTGTCGGCTCGCTGGCGCACCAAACTCCCCACGAAATGATCGCGTGCGCAAACCCCGGCGGCGGCGACTCCGGGCGAACATCCCGCGGCCCCGGGAGACGCGTTCGCGTCGTCTTGTTGGGCGGCCTGCTCGCGTTTTTCGCCGCCCGCCTCGTCGCGGGCAGCGACAAGCCGGCGGGTATTCCCTGGGCGCTGCAACCGGTCGTCCGCCCGGCGGTGCCCACCGGCCTCTCGCCCTCGCCCAGCCCGATCGACGCCTTTGTCGCGGAGCAGTATCAGGCCAAGTCCTTGCAACCCGTCGGTCCGGCCGATCGACGGACACTGTTGCGTCGGGTTTTCCTGGACCTGACCGGCCTGCCGCCGACCGTCGCCGAACAGGACGCATTCCTGGCGGACACCGCGCCGGGAGCATATGAGCGGGTCGTGGATCGTCTGCTGGCCAGCGAACAGCACGCGGTCCGTTATGCGCGGCATTGGCTGGATGTGCTGCGCTATGCGGATACGGACGAGCAGATGGTGGCCGCGCCCGGCATTCATTGGTGGCGGGACTGGATCATCCGGGCGCTGCACGAGGATCTGCCGTACGATCAGTTCGTGCGCGCGCAGTTGACGGGTTACCGGAGCGCGAACCGCAGCCGGATGGTCGCGACCGGGTACCGCGTGCGCGCGGAGCCGCGTCCGGACGACCTGTTCGCCCGCGGTCTCCTTGCCCGCGGCGGCTCGGCCCGCCGGGTCGCGGACGACCACGAACTCGCGATGGCCGCGGTCGAGACGGTGTCCACCGCGTTCATGGGCCTGACGGTCGGTTGCGCCAAGTGTCACGATCACGAGTACGATCCCATCACGCAGCGCGATTTCTACGCGATGAAGGCGCTCTTCGATCCGCTCGTGGTGCGGAAGGTGACGCTGGCGACTGCGACCGAACTGATCGCCCACGGCCAGGCCCTGGCCGCGGCGGAGCAACGGCACGCGGCGATTGAGGCGCCGATCGAGGCGTTGATCGCGCCTTATCGGCAAAAACTTTACGACGATCGTGTGGCGTTGCTGCCGCCCGAGGTGCAGGCGGTCATCCGCCTCCCGGAGAAAGAGCGCACGGTCGCGGAGCAGAAAATCGCCGACAATTATTTCCCCGTCCTGCGCATCGATCCGGCCAAAATCAAGGAAGTGCTGCCGGATGCGGAGCGAAAAAGATACGAGGAGGCGCAAAATCAGCTCGACCCGAAGAAGGGCGCTCCGGCGCGGCCCAACCTGCCGGCGTTTTGGACGGTGGAAGTGGATCCGATACGGGAACGGGTGAAATCCCACGTGCTGACGAACGGCAACCCCGAAAAACCGGAGACGAACCATGAGGTCCAGCCGGGGTGGCCTTTCGCTCCGCCGGACCCCGACTTCCGCGAGGGCCGCATCGAAGCCTTCTCCGACTGGTTGACGGCGCCCGGCAACCCGCTCTTCGCGCGCGTGGCCGTCAATCGTCTGTGGCAATGGCATTTCGGGGTGGGGCTGCAGCAGATTCCGAGCGATTTCGGTGAACTGGGCGGGACGCCGTCGCATCCGTCATTGCTCGACTGGCTCGCCGCCGAATTCGTGCGGGGAAATTTCAGCATGAAGCACATGCACCGGCTCTTCGTGACTTCGGAGACCTATCAACTGGCGTCGGCCGCGGAGTCCGCGCTGGAGGCCGCGAACGCGCGAATCGATCCGGAAAACACGTTTCTCTGGCGGTTCCATCTGCGCCGGCTGGAAGCCGAGCCGATTTGGGACTCGATCTTCGCGGCTGCCTGTAACCTCGATCTGGCGGTGGGCGGACCATCGTTCGATCCGCCCGCCGCACCCAACAAGATCATCGAAGGCGGCGAGTCGGCTCAGCCCAGCCGGGTCGTCGCCCCGCCGCCCAGCCGCCGCGCCGCCTACCTGACCCGCGGCTACTCGGCCACGCGCGAAGCCATGCCGGTTTTCCTCCAGACGTTCGACGTGGACGACGGGCGTGTCCCGTGTCCCTTCCGCACCCAGACCGTCACCGCACCGCAGGCGCTTTTCCTGATGAACGGCGGCGAGGTCGATCAGGCGGCGGCGCTGTTGGCCGGATGGATCGCAAAGGCGACCGGCGAGAACCTTCCGGCCGCGATCGACCTGGCCTATCGCGTTGCGTTGTGCCGCCCGCCCTCGCCGGGAGAACGCGCCCATGCGCTGGCCTACGTGGAAAACAACCCGGCCCGTTTGAAGAACCTGGCGTGGCTGCTGTTCAACCTCGATGAGTTCGTCTATGTCCGCTGACCGACACCTGTTTCCTTGCGGCCGAATTTCCCGCCGTCGCTTTCTCCATCAGGCGGGGGGTGGGTTCTTCGGCGTGGCGATGGGGGCTCTCTGGGCGGACGCGAGCGAGACATCGCGGACGAGGCGGGGGCCGCATTTCGCGCCGAAGGCGAAGTCCGTGATCTTCCTCTTCATGTGCGGTGGCGTCAGCCACATCGATACCTTCGACCCCAAGGACAACAAATGGGCGGGCAAGCTGATGGATGCGGTTGGATTCGGCGACAATCAGGCGGCGATGAAACGGCCAGTGATCCCCTGCCTGCGCACTTTCACGCGCCACGGGAAATCCGGGACTCCGGTTTCCGATTGGTTTCCGCACATCGGCGGGGTCATCGACGACATAGCCGTGGTCCGCTCGATGTGGTGCAACGAAGTAAACCATGCGCCGGCGGTGATTGAGACGTGCACCGGTCACCGCGGCCGTCAGTTCGATCATCCCACGTTCGGCAGTTGGGTGTCTTACGCGCTGGGTAGCGCCAATCAGAACCTGCCCGCCTTCGTAAACATGGGCCGGCCCACTTCGCCCGTGCAACTCACCGGAGGTTATTTGGGTGCGACGGTGGCCGCGACGCCTTTCCAGCCGGGCGAGACTCCGATTCCAAACCTGTTCCCGCCCAGGAGTGGCAGCGCCGCCGAACGCGAACGCCAGATGCAAGCGCTGCTGGCGCTGAACCAGGAATTTCGTGAGCGCTATGCCATCAACTCGGACATCGCCGCTCGGGCCAGGGCGTATGAACTGGCCGCCCGCATGCAACTGGCTGCCCCCGGGATCGTGGACTTCTCCAGCGAACCGGCCGGAGTCAAGGAGCTCTATGGCATCGGACGGAAGGAAACCGACGAGTTCGGGCGCCAATTGCTCCTCGCCCGCCGCCTCGCGGAGCAGGGAGTTCGATTCATCCAAATTTGCCATGCGGGTGGCGGCAACGGCCGCTGGGATGCCCACGACGACATCCAGAGTCAGGCGCCGCTGTGCCGCGCGACGGACCAACCGATCGCCGGGCTGATCCGCGACCTCAAACAACGGGGCCTGCTCGACCAGACATTGGTGGTGTGGACCAGCGAATTCGGCCGGACGCCGTGGTCGCAGAATACCACGGGCCGCGATCACAACCCCAAGGGATACACCGTATGGCTCGCGGGCGGCGGCGTAAAAGGTGGCGTCGTTCACGGTGCGACTGATGATGTCGGCTACGCAGCGGTCGAACATCCGCACTATTACAGCGACCTCCACGCGACCATCCTTCATCAGCTCGGCCTCGATCACGAGAAAATGCGCATCCGGATCGGAGGCCGCGACCTGCGTCTAGTCGAAGAGAGCAACGGGCCCATCAAGGAGATCCTGGTCTAGGCGTGACATACCCATGATCCCGCGACGCGACTTCATTCAGTCTCTGGTCATGGCCGCCGCGGGCACCCGTGTGGCCGGCTCCGCCGAACCGTTCGCCCCCTCCGCCCCGGACGGTCCGGCTTCCGCTGCGTTGTTTCCCTTGCGGGAGGCTTCGGTCCGGATGCACCACGGCGCTCCCGCGCTGCACCTCAACGGTCAACCGCACCCCGCGCTGATGTTCTTCTTCTGCCGCGCCGCCGACGCGACCGATGACGTGCGGAGTTTCGCCGCCGCCGGCATTTCGCTTTTCTCGGGCTGTTTCAGCCCGCCGAGCCCGATTCTGCCGGAACAACCATGGGATTTGGATCGCGTTCGACGGGCCTTCGACGCGGTGATTCGGGGCAATCCCCGGGTGCTGATTCTACCGCGCGTCGGCTTGGGATCGTTCCGGGAAACGGACGCCGAGGGGGCGCGCTACGAGAGCGAACGCCAGTTGAATCGCCATCCCGCCACCGCCGAGATGTCGCGCGGACGAAACTTCTCTTTTTCCAGCGAAATCTGGAAACAGCGGGGCGGGGAGGCCCTGGCCGAATTCATTCGTTTCTGCGAACGCGAGTATGGCGATCACATCATCGGCTATCATCTCACGGCGGGGTTTTTTGGCGAATGGTCTTACAGTTGGGTGCCCGCCCTGAGCGATGCCAGCGAACCGCAACGGCGCGCCTTCGCGGCCTGGCTACAGCGACGTTATCCGGACCAGACAATCGATCCCGCCACCGTGGCCGTGCCGCTCGATCGCACCCGCACCACCGATCAGCTGTGCCTCTTCGATCCCGTCCAGGACCGGCGGACGATCGATTATCTGCTCTTTCATTCCGAGGCCATGGCTTCCGCACTGGTGCACTTCGCGCAAGTCGCCAAGGCCACGCTGCGCGACCTCAAGCGCAAGAAGATCTGCGGCGCCTTCTACGGCTACAGCTTCAAAAACATGAACCGGCCGGCGAATTTCTGCAATCCGGGCCATGCCGCGCTGGATCTCGTGCTCCGTTCGCCCGACGTCGATTTCGTCTGCGCCCCCTACGCCTACACCGGCCGCGAGACGGGCAATATGTATCAGGCGCAGCTCTGTGCCGCCACGCTGCGGCTGCACGGCAAGCTGTATCTGTGCGAGGAGGACACCTTCACGTTCAGGGCGAAACGCGAATCCAACCGGCACGTGTGCGTTACGCGTGGGGACACCGTCCACGTGTTTCGTCGGAACCTGCTGGGGATTTTGCGCGACAACGGCGGGGCCTGGTACATGGACTGCGGCGGCAACGGGCCGCTGGTGCCGGACGGTCAGGTCGACGGCTGGTATCGCGACGAGGAACTCATGCGAAACTTCGCGGCCATGCAGCGCCTGGCGACCCGGGTGCTGCAAGGTCCCGACCGGACGACCGATGCCCAGGTGGCGTTGATCTTGAGCGATGAAGGAGTCGCGCACCTGCGGCACGACGAAGCGCTACCGGATGCGCTGTTGGTGCGGCAATGGCTCGAACTGGGCAAGCTCGGCGCACCCTTCGACTGCTATCGTTCCGAGGATTTGCCGCGGCTGATGGAGCAGAACTGGGCGAAAAATTACCGCCTGATCATCTTCTTGAGCGCCTTTGCCCTTCCGGCCCCGCTCCGCGCGCTGATCGATGCGCAGCTGAAGCGGGACGGGCGCACGCTGCTGTTCGTTTACGCCCCGGGACTGATTACGCCCGCCGGGTTTTCCACCGAGGCGATGCGGGCGCTCACGGGGCTGCAGCTGTCGATCCGCCGCGACAGCGAACACCTGCTGGCCAGTTGCACCTTGACCGGTGAGCGCATCCTGTACGGCACGGAGCGGATGATCAACCCGATCCTCAGCGGCGCGGATCCCGCAGCCGAGGTTTATGGCACTTTCCTCAACAGCGGCGATCCCGCCGTTCTCCGCCGCGATTTCGGCACCTGGCGTTCGGTCTGGAGCGGGGCACCGGCGGTGCCGGCGAGTGTGCTGCGGCACCTGGCCCGCGAAGCCGGAGTGCACCTTTTCAGCGCGGCGGGCGATCAGGTGCTTACGCTGCGCGGATACCTGGCGATCCATGCGGCCAGTGCGGGCGATCGCATGATACCGCTGCGCCGGCGGGCTGATGTCTTCGACGCGTTCACCGGGGAGAGCGTGGCGAAGGGCGCCGGCGAAATTCGCACGCAACTCGGCTTTGGTGAAACCAAGGTGTGGCGGCTGGACGAACCCGGCACGGCATAGTCCGCGCCATCGCTGAGGACGCCACTCTCATCCGGCAGCAAATGGTCCGACCCGATTTTTCGAGTCGACCCTCCAGCGGACCACGCCAACCCCTCTTAAGAAATTTCGAAAGCATGACCACTTCTTCCTCAAGTCACGCCGTTCCACGGCCTGCCGGGCGACGCCAATTCCTCCGGAACTCCGCCGTTGCGTCCGCGGTGCTTGCCTTGGGCAATGGGCGGGCCGCCGCCGCGCGTGCGACCATTGCCCCGCGCCTCCGGGCCGGAGCCGCGGAACTCGTGGCCACGCCCGACGCGGTGGGATCATTTTTGATCGGCCCGCTCAAGCCGAGCACTGGAATTCACGACGAGCTCTTCCTCCGTGCCCTCGTGCTTGACGACGACGGCGGCATGCCGGCCGCGATTGTGACGCTCGACTACCTCGGCTTCGATCTCGCCTACACGGAAAAACTCATCGCCGCCGCGAGCGAGGGTGCCGGAGTTCCGCCGGGAAATGTCCTGCTCAATTGCAGTCACACCCACAGCGCCCCGCTCTCCGTGCCGTGGGGACCGTGGCGCGAACATCGCAACGCGTCGTTCTTCAATCATCTGCCGATCCGGATCAGGGAAGTGACCCGACTGGCGCGGGAGCGGTTGCAGCCGGCCACCCTGCGCTCCCATCAGGCGCCCGTGCAGATTGGCTTCAATCGCCGGCTGCTGCACGGCGATCGCATCACGATGGCCACAAATCCGGC
>SXSC01000011.1 GCA_005792355.1 Opitutaceae bacterium | reverse complement strand
TTCGAAGAAGGTGCTCGCGCCGATCAGCGCGCCGGGCGAGGCGACATTGTGCGGCACCTTGAACCACCGCATCAGCAGGTAGGTGAGCCCGGAGTTGAAGTACACCTGCACCATGATGGGCACGGCGATCAGCACGACGGCGAACCACTTGGTCGTGAGGTTTTCCGCCTGGAACGCGAAGATGAGGACCAGCGTCGCCAGCAGCGCCACCACGGTTACCGGGTGGAATTTCGGGAGAAATGCCTGCTCGAACCAAACCTGCCCGCGGGTCTTCAGCAGGGCCGTGCGGGTGACATATCCGGCGACCAGCGGGATGACGATGAAGACGACGACTGAAGTGATGAGCACCTTCGAGGGCACCACCACATTGGCGACGCCGCACAGAAACATCACGATGGGCGCGAAGGCCACGAGCATGATGAGATCGTTTACCGCCACCTGCACCAGCGTATAGGCCGGATCACCGTCGGTCAGATAGCTCCACACAAACACCATCGCCGTGCACGGCGCCGCCGCGAGGATGATGAGCCCGGCCGTGTAGTTCTTCGCCATCTCCGGCTCGATCCACGCGGCAAACAGGTTTTGCAGAAACAGCCACGCGAGCAACGCCATGCCGAAGGGTTTCACCACCCAATTGACGAACAGGGTGATCAGCAGTCCCTTCGGCCGCTTCGCGATGCCACCGAGCGAGCCGAAGTCGATCTTCAACATCATCGGATAGATCATCAGCCAGATGAGCACCGCGATGGGCACATTGACCTGCGAGCCTCGACCAAACTCCAGGCCATTCAGGACGGACACGACGCCGGGCAACAGTTTGCCGAGCGCGAGACCGACCAGCATGCAAACGAAGACCCACACCGTCAGGTAGCGCTCAAAGAAATCGAGGCGTTTGGGAGCAACTGGAGCAGGAGATAAGGCTGACATGGCAATCGTGGATTATTTCATTGGGGACAGTGACCGACTCGCTCGAAAAAAAACAGCGTCCGTGGACCGTTTGCAGGAGCGGCTTCAGGCCGCGAACAATAGTCAGTCCGGACGAACGATCGCGGGATAAAACCGCTCCGCCAGTCTGTTTCTTCCGGGCACGGGCTAAAGTCGCTTTTGCGGTTGGGGCTGAATGGCCCCGTCTCAGTTGCAGCAGCCCGGGTCGCCGCAACAACTGCTTTTTGCATTCGCCGTCGACTTCCTGGCCGACGAGCTGAGCACGCCGTAGCCACCCAGCACGACCCGGCGGATCGCTTCTCCGCTCTCCGGGTGTTTGGTGAGCGGCTGGTCGCTCATGGCCTGTTTGATCTCAAACAAACGCGGCTTCAGGCCGGGCTTTTGCGGGATCGTTTCGTAAACGTAGGTGGTCATGGTAATCGTTGGTTAATGAGTTGAGAACTGCGCTGGAAAAAAACTGGGAAAGCTTCTCCGGGCCGACAGGCTCCTCCGCCACCCAAGGCACGATGGCCGTGCGCCGGGACAACCGGTCCGTCACTTCGCGGAGGTACGGCGCTTCGTCACAACCTCGCGCCAGCAGCACCGGATCCCGCGTGTCCGACCGGGCAATGCTCTGGTTGATCACCCAGGCAAAGGGTTCGATCTGCGCCCGCCGCAAGTCCGCCTGCAAGGCGGCGGCTTCATGGACGGGCGTCGCCTCCGGCAGGGTGACAAGCAGCACCCGGGTGAATTCAGCATCCCGGAGCCGCGGCAGGACCTGCCGCACTTCCCCGGGGAGATTGCTCGCCTTGCGCGCAATCTCCCGGTGATACGCTTCCGTCGCATCGAGCAGCAGCAGCGTGTGACCGGTCGGTGCCGTGTCCAGAACCACCAACCGATCCGCACCTTGCGCGACCACGCGCGCGAACGCGCGGAACACCGCAATTTCCTCGGTGCAGGGAGAACGCAGATCCTCCTCAAGCAGCGCGCGGGCGCTGGCGTCGAGCGTCTTGCCGGAAGAGGCCATGACCTGCTCGACATAGGCTTTCGTTTCAGCCTGCGGATCGATCCGGCTGACGTGCATGCCTTCGATCTGGCCGACCGCCGCAGCGACATGCGCCGCAGGATCGGTCGTGCTCAGATGCACCGACAGGCCGCGGCGCGCGAATTCCGTCGCGATGGCGGCGGCGATCGTCGTCTTGCCGACGCCGCCCTTGCCGGTGAAAAACAGAAACCGGTTGGGATTTTTCAGGAACACGCTGAAATCCACGGCGGACGCCGGCGAAGACTTCGAACTCGGGGCAGCGGTCGTCATTATGCTTCGGGGTCGGTGCGATCGCCCCCCGTCAGGCGCGCTGCCAATTTCAGGATGCTGCGATGCGGCGCGTCTTTGACCTTGGCGGCGAGTTCCACCGCGCGAGCCAGATCCGCGGCGGAAACGCCCAGGGTTTCCGCAGCTCGCACATGATGGCGCAGACACGGCTCGCAATTCGCCGCAATGGCCGCACCGACGGCGACCAACTCCGCCACCGCCGGCGTGAACACGCTCACGGGCGCACCGCCCACTCCGACCAACGCCGCCAACGCATCGCGCGTCGGATAGGTGCCCGTTGCCGCCACCTTCCCGTCGACCATAATCAGGGGCAGCGCCGCCTCGCCTTTCTCCGTCAACGCCGCCCGCACCAGTTCATTCTCGGCAAACGCGATCGGCGACTGCGCCAGATTGAACCGCTCAATTTTTGCTCCTTTTTCAGCGAGCCAGCCCAGGTCGGCGGCAAACTGCACGAGCTGCGGATCGACCTCCGGCCCACAGACGCCAGTGGAGCAGCACATCGGCGGATCGTAGACGGCGAGGGAAATGGAGGGCCTGGGGGTCGTCTGGTTCGCACCCGTTCCCGCCACCGTGGCAGATTTGCGCGCGGTGATTTCCAGGCTTGTGATGTAATCGCTCGCCTTGCTCCCCGCGGGCAGACTGGCGACGATCTTCCGATAGAGGGGATCCTGCCAGTCCACCATGCTGTCGATGTAGCCGTTCTTGGGCTTGAGCACGAGGTCGACGAGTCCAGCTTCCTCCGCCATCCGCTCGGTCTCCGCGACGGTCACGGCTCCAGCGATGCAACCCACCAATGCCTCGACCAGGTCGCTGACCTCCGGCGGCAGCGCCCGCAACAACGCGAGATCGGAAACCGCGACGCGTCCTCCGGGTTTCAACACCCGGGCAATCTCCCGCCACACTTGCGGCTTGTCCGGGGAAAGATTGATCACGCAATTGGAGATAACCACATCGACACTGGCATCCGCGACCGGCAGATGCTCGATCTCGCCGAGCCGGAACTCGACGTTGTCGAGCCCGCTGCGCTCGCGGTAGGTGGCGACATTCTTGCGCGCCTTGGCCACCATGTCCGCCGTCATGTCCACCCCGATGGCGCGTCCTGCGGGACCGACGTTGCGCCCGGCGATAAACACGTCGAAACCACCGCCGCTGCCAAGGTCGAGCATGACCTCGCCCGCTTGGAGCGCGGCCAGCACGTTCGGATTACCGCAGGACAAGCCCATGTTCGCCCCTTCCGGCAAGGCGGCCAGTTCGGTCGGGGAATAACCGATCTGCTGTGCCAGCAACTCGGACGCCGCCGGCGCCGAACCGCAGCAATTCGGGGTGGGGCCGCAGCACGAGCCTTCGCCCGCGGCGATCTTGCCGTAGCCTTCGCGCACTTTGGCCCGGATGGCCTCGGCGTCGGGAGTTTCAGTTGGCGGTTTCATAGTATGACGTGGATCAATCGGTGCAGCCGACGCCTGGCGCGCGCACGCACACCGGTGTTTCCGCTCCAAACTTCGCGCAAATCTTCTCCCGCCGCGCCGCATCCTCCCGAAAGATTCGCTCCTCCCGCAGGCAATCCTGCAGGCAGGCCAGATTGGCCGCCAGTTGCTGGGACCGTTTCTCCGGCAGGCGATAAATCATCCAGTTGGCGCAGCGTTCGGCCTCGACGAGGCCGTGGCCCTTCAGGTAGGCGAGGTGTTTCGAGATCTTCACCTGCGGCTCGCGGAGGATGGCCTGAAAATGGCACACACACAGCGGCCCCTGCAGCAGGAGGTTCAGCAGCCGCAGCCGGGTGCGGTCACACAGGCATTCGTAGATTTTGACCAGGTCCATTCCCTCAATATGCCTGCCATGGTATATTCCGCAAGGCGGATATCTAGTCCAGCGGCGGAATCTCCGCCAGGGCCATGCGCAAACGCTCCGCCGTGCCATGCAGAGCGCACCATTTTTCAATATATGGCATGTCGAGGCTCTCCGTCCCCTGTACGGCGAGCACGTCGCGCGCGTCCTCGAGATCCTTGCTCCGCCCCCAACGCAGCTTTTGCACGATCACGTCTTCCGGCGTGGGTAGCCAGGTGGAGCGGTTTAGCATGGGCACAAACACCTGGCGGCGCCGGCTGAATTCCGACTGCACGAAGGAATCGGCGAAGGTTTCGAATATCTCGATCTTGAAGGGGGGCGTCGCCCGAGACCGACCGACGTGGCGACGGCCCCACGGAATGGTGTCGAACACGATTTGGGGATCGAATTCGACCCATGGAGCAAGGGCTGCGGTGAGACGTTCCACTCCTCCCGGTACTTCGATTGACACTAGGAGATCGACGTCACGCGTGGATCTCGGGATGCCGTACGCACCTGCCGCGATGGCGCCCACGGCCATGAAATCGACCCCCGCCGCCTCGGCGGACTCGAGCACCTTGAGCGCCAGTTCTTCGAGCTTCATGCGGCGCTCGGCTTGTCCGGACGATAGAAATTGTGATCACGGACACGGTCCAGTCGTTGCATCCAGCGGCGGACTTCGACCCAACCGGCCGCCTCGTCGCGCGTGTTGAGTCGGTGCATGGCTCCGCCCAGCATCATCCCGAACATATGGTTGGAGAGTTCGAAGACGTCGTCCAGGCGTTGCTGCACGGTGAGCAGGCGGGCCCGCAGGATTCGTTCCCGATAGATGGCGGAGTGGAGCGCATGCAGTGCGGCGGTTTCGTCGAGTCGGTTGGGCATCGCTCAAGGCTCGTCGGAGTCTGCCGTGCCGGCAATACCGCAATAGTGAGTCGATCCGAAACCTCGGATTTCGGGTTACGGCAAGGAAACTAGATTTTCTGGGAGAGGGGTTATCAAAACCCATCCCGATCCGATCCTCCGGAAAATCGAGTTTTCTTTCAATTCCCTCTGGTTTCATGGCGCCGGTGCGGGGAGCCACATCGCCGCCGGCCAGTCTCGCGCTGTCTCACGCCAGAGCCCGGATAAATGAGGATTTGATTTTGCGGGCCAGGCCGGCTTGCTTCCGGGTTATGAGCATCGCAACGCTGTCGCGACCCAAGGCCAGGCGCACGTGGACTTACGACGAGTTCGCCGCGGAGTCTTCGGAAACGAATCTACCCACGGAGTTGTGGGATGGAGAAATCATCATGTCCGCTGCACCGCGACCGCTTCACCAAATTATCGTCACCAATTTCGCGGCTGCGTTGAACGAGCATGTGAGACCACGGCGGCTCGGTCGAGGCATCGTCAGCCCGATCGACGTGGTGTTCGGCGTCAGCAAGGCCGTGCAGCCTGACGTGGTCTTTGTTGCGAGCGCCCAAACCTCAATCGTCGAATCCGCGTGCATCCGCGGCGTGCCGGAACTGTTGGTCGAAGTCATTTCCGAAGGCACCTGGCGGCGCGACCGCGTCGACAAGAAAGCACTCTACGAACAGTTCGGAGTCGCGGAATATTGGATCATCGATCCGGATTCGCGACTGATCGAAGTGTTCACGCTCGCGAAGGGGACCTACCAGTTGCATGCGCGCAGCGTGGGGCCGGAAAAAGCAGGCTCGAAACTGTTGGCCGGTCTGAAGGTGAGTTTCAATCAGCTCGAAGCGTAGGCCGGCTTAGCCCTGCACTTGGCCCACAATTCGGTCCTGACAAATGCGGATCGGATAGGGCAGATCGATGGAGCGGCAGGCCGATGAGCCGTTCCTTAAGGTCTGTCCCTTTCGAGTGCCCCTCCCGCACGAGCCGGGAAATACGCTACCTCTGATTGGCGGAGCCAATACCTGCCCGCAGCGTGATGAAAAATTCCGCGCCCTCACCCGGCGTGCTTTCCACGCGCACCTCGCCGCCGTGGGCCTGCACGACGTTCTTCACGATCGCGAGACCGAGACCGGTGCCACCCTGCTCGCGCGAGCGCGCCTTGTCCGCCCGATAGAATCGCTCGAAGACTCGCACCAGCGCCTCGGTCGGAATCCCCGGACCGTCGTCACGCACCGAAATTTCCACCCGCGCCCCCGCCAGCGCCCGCCCCCGCAGCGCGACGGTGCCATCCGGTCGCCCGTACTTGATGGCGTTGTCGATCAGGTTGGCGAGCACCTGCCGCAGCCGGTCCGGGTCCGCTTCCGCCACCACGCCCGGCGGCACCTCGTTGGCGAGCCTCACGCCCCGCGCCCGCGCGATCAAAGCGGCGTCGTCGAGCGCGTCCTGCGCGGCGGCGCGCAACGGTACGGGCTGCAGATTCAGCTCCACCCGGCCCGAGTCCAGGCGCGCCAACAGCAGCAAATCGTCGATCAGCAGGGTCAGGCGGTTGGCGTGCTTGTCGATGATCTCCAAAAAACGCGCCGTGATCGTGACGTCGTTCTTGCCGCCGTCGATCAGCGTCTCGGCGGCGCTCTTGATCAGCGCAAGCGGCGTCCGCAATTCATGGCTGACGTTCGCAACGAACTCCTGGCGCACCGCCTCGAGCTGGCGCAACCGTGTGAGATCGTGAAACACGAGAATGGCTCCGTCACGCGCCCCATCGGCCGAGCGCAGCGCCAGCGCGTTGACCTCGAGGTGGCGCGTCTCGGCCAGCCCATCGATTCGGAGTTCGTGGTCGAGCACCTCCGGCTCGCGGTCCAACCGCGACACAAGGGCCGCGACTTCGTGATGCCGGGTTGCCTCCAGCACCGTGCGATCGGCCGCCGGCGGAATGAAATTGAAGAGTGCGCCGGCGGCCCGGTTCGCGATTCGGATCCTCCCGGTCGCCCCCACGACAATGATCCCTTCCACCATCCGGTCGAAAAGCGCCGCGGTGCGTTCCGCCTGCGTCCGCAACTCGGCTTCCCGCTGCGCCCGCTGTTCGGCCAGCTCCCGGACCTGCCGCTCCCTGGTCGCCTGCAACTGGAGTCGCAGCCACCACGCGACCGTGATCGTCGCAACCAGCGCGAGCAGGAGGAGAATTTCAAGGGCGGTCATTTGTTTCCGATGGAGGGCGGGTGCCCCCACCCGCCAATCCGCGTGGTGAGGGCACCAGCCCTCCAACAAGCCTGAACAACACCCAAAGACGATTTCATTCCTCCGCCTTGAACCGATACCCCACTCCGCGAATCGTCTCGAGGTAGTCCGCCGCGACGCCGATTTTCTCGCGCAACCGTCGCATATGGGTGTCCACCGTTCGACTTTCGATCGGGTTGTCGTACCCCCAGACATCGACCAGCAGGCGCTCGCGGGTCTGCACCCGGCCGCGCCGGCGCGCGAGAATCTCGATCAACTTGAACTCGGTGGCCGTGAGATCCACCGCCACACCGCCGACCGTCACGGCGTGCCGCGGCACGTCAATTTCGAGTTCGCCAAAACGCAGCTGCGACACCGGATCTTCCGCCGCCTTGGCCCGGGCGAGCAGTTTTTTGATGCGCAGCACCAGTTCGCGCGGGCTGAAAGGTTTCGTCACGTAATCATCGGCCCCGAGTTCGAGCCCGATCACGCGATCCATCTCCGCGGCCCGGGCCGTAAGCATGATGATCGGAATTCCCGCGGTGCCCGGATCGCGGCGGAGAATCTTGCACACCTCGAGCCCGTCCACCTCCGGGAGCATGAGGTCGAGCACGATGAGGGCCGGCCGCTCGTCCCGGGCGCTGGTCAGCGCCCGCGCGCCATCCTTGGCGAAAATCGGGGTGTAGCCCGCTTCCTTCAGCTTGAAGCCCAGGATCTCGAGCGCATCCGGCTCGTCGTCAACGACCAGGATTTTCGGTTTCATGCGCTTTCAGGCCGGAGTGGCGGATGTCCTTCGCCTCGTAAAGATAGACGACTTCCTCCGCGACATTCGTGGCGTGATCCGCCACCCGCTCGAGGCTTTTTGAAATCACCATCAGATGCAGGCACCGCGTGATCGTCGTGGGCCGCTCCACCATGTAGCTGGCCAGCTCCCGGTGCAGCTGGCGGTTGAGGTCATCGACGTCCTGATCGCGCGGAATCACGGCGCGCGCCCGGTCCGGCTCGCGATTGACAAACGCTGTCAACGCCTCGCGCAACATCTCGAGCGACATCGTGGCCATGCGCGGCAGGTCGACGTACGGCTTGAGCTGCGGCTCGGCATTGAGATCGATGGCCCGGCGGGCGATCGTCACCGCCTCGTCGCCGACACGCTCGAGGTTCTTGGAAATCTTCATGCCCACCGTAATCAGGCGGAGATCGGTGGCGAGCGGAGCCTTGGCGAGCAGGTGGATGGCGGTGTCGTCGATCTCGATCTCCAGTTGATCGAGGATGTTGTCGTCGGCCTGCACCTGCACGGCGAGACCCTCATCGCGCTCGACCAGCGCCCGCATGGCCCGCGTCACCGCGGACTCAGCGTGGCTCGCCATCGTCAGGAGGCTCTCCTTGAGGCGGGACATTTCTTCAGCGTAGTGGGTCATAAAAATCAGTAATCAGCGGTCAGTCATCTGCAGTCCGTGATTCCACGTTGCCGTGTCACCCGAACCTCCCCGAGACATACGCCTCGGTCTGCGGATTGGCGGGGTTGGTGAAGATGTCGCGGGTGTTGGCGTGCTCAATCAAACGGCCGAGATAAAAAAACGCCGTCTGATCCGAACAACGTGCGGCCTGCTGCAT
>SXSC01000103.1 GCA_005792355.1 Opitutaceae bacterium | reverse complement strand
CGACGATCTCACCGACCCGGCCCCGGCCAACACCTTCGCCCACCTCGATTCCACGATCGTGCTGGAGCGCTCCATCGCCGAGCTCGGCATTTACCCGGCCGTCGATCCGCTGTCGTCCGTCTCCAAGGCGCTGCAGGCCGACATCGTCGGGGAGGAACACTATCGCGTCGCGCGCGAAGTCCAGCGCGTGTTGCAGCGCTACAAGGATCTCCAGGACATCATCGCCAGTCTCGGGCTCGACGAGCTTTCCCCCGAGGACAAGCAGATGGTCTATCGCGCGCGCAAGATTCAGCGCTTCCTCTCGCAGCCGTTTGCGGTCGCCGAGGTCTTCACCGGCTCGCCGGGCAAATACGTTTCCGTCAAGGAGACGGTCCGCGGTTTCAAGATGATCCTCGACGGCGAACTCGACGATGTGGCCGAGGGCGACTTCTACATGAAGGGCGGCATCGACGAGGTGATCGCCGCTTCCAAAAAGGCCTGAAAGACGGAACGTCTGAAGGACTGAAATCCCGAGCGTCTTTCGCGCCGCATCAAAAATCAGCTCTTCGCCCTTCCAGCTCTTTCCTCAAACATGCCGCTCACTCTCGAAATTGTCACCCCGGATGCCCGGGTCTTTTCCGACACAATCGACACCGTGGTCATTCCGACGGTGGAAGGCGAGGTGGGCATTTTGCCGGGACATATCCCGCTGCTCACCCAGGTGGAAGACGGTGAACTGCGCGTAACCAAGGGCGGCGTGACGCAGTTGCTCGCCGTGAGCGGCGGTTTCGCCGAAGTGGAAGGCGATCGCGTCAGTGTACTGGCCGAGCATGCGATCAGCGAAGACAAGATCGACGAGAAGGCCGTTGAGGACGCCCTCCGGCGTGCCCAGGAACAACTTACCGCAGCCAAGGATCTGGATCCTCAACAATACGAGCGTCTGCAGGGCCTTGTGCGTTATTCGGGCGTCCAACTCGCGGTCAAGCGGCGCAAACGCTGAGAAGCGCGGGCTGCTGGCTCGCCCGGGTGCCGCGGTTTTTTCGCAGAAAATCCAAATCCCGCTCGCCAACCCCGCTAGGTAAGGTTTCCCTGTCACTTACTGATACCGGGTCTCACTCCAATGTCTTCCTCTCCGTTACCGCTTTCCCCGTTGTGCCAGCTCCCCGCCGGCACGACGGCCCGAGTCTTCCGGTTGACCGGTGACGACGGATTTTGCCAGCGGATCCGCGAGATGGGATTTGGCGAGGCCGCGCTCGTCACCAAGATTTCCGGCACCACGACCAGTCTGTGCATGGTCAACGGAATGCGGATCGCGCTTAACCATGGCGCGGCCATGAGCATCTTGGTCGAACACCTGCCGGCTGGGGCGCGCTAAAGTCGCCCGCGCCCGCCATGGCTGTCGATCCACGTCCCGGCGGGGCAGGGAATGATCCGCGGACGGGCCTGCCGCCGCACATCGCCGCAGCCCCCGCGCGCAAGCGCCCCGCGGCCGAACGCGCTCCGGTCTACGCGATGGTGGGAAATCCCAACTGCGGAAAGACGACCTTGTTCAATGCCTTGACCGGGCTGCGCCAGAAGGTCGGCAACTATCCGGGAGTCACGGTCGAAAAGAAAATCGGCGAGGCCTTCTCCCAACACGGGCGGCCGATGAAAATCATCGATCTGCCCGGCGCTTATTCCCTGGCCGCGCGTTCACCCGACGAGGCCGTTACGCGCGACGTCCTCCTTGGCCGTCGCGCCGACACGCCACAGCCCGACCGCATCATCTGTGTGCTCGATGCCTCCAACCTCGAGCGCAATCTCTACCTCGTTCACCAGCTCCTCGATCTGGGCCGCCCCGTCATCGTGGTGCTCAACATGATGGACCTCGCGCAACGCGCCGGCATCGAAGTCCGGGCCGGCCGGCTCGAGGAGCAGCTCGGGGTTTCGGTCATCCCGTGCGAAGCGGTCAACGGCAAAGGTCTCGTCGAATTGCGCCTCGCGATGAGCCGCGCCGAATTACCGCTCGCCAAACACCGTTGGGACGTGCCGGCCGCGGTCGCTCCCGCCGTCGCTGAATTGCAGGCCGCATTGATTGCCGCGGACGGCCGGCCGCCCCTTGTCGCTCGCGCCGAGGCCCTGCTCCTGCTCACCAATTTTGACGCCGTGGTCGTGGCGGACTCCACGCGGCTCAGTGAACGCACCGCTTCCCTCCTGGCCGGTTGGCGCAAACGTTGGGCCGGGCAGGGGACCGACTGGTCCGCCACGCTCATCAAGAGCCGTTACGAGGCGATTGACCAACTCTGTCGCAACGTCATCCGCCGCACGCGCGAGCAGGGCCCGTCCCTTTCCGATCGGGTTGACGCCGTCCTCGTTCACTCGATCTGGGGCTGGGTGACGTTTGCCGCCATCATGGCGGCGCTGTTTTTCTCCATCTTCACCCTCGCCGAGTATCCGATGAATTGGATCGATGGACAGATCGCCGCCCTCGGCACCTGGATCAAGGGCGCGATGGCCCCGGGTGATTTGCGTGATCTATTCACGGACGGCGTCATCGGCGGCGTGGGTGGAATTGTCGTCTTCCTGCCGCAGATCCTAATCCTGTTTTTCTTTGTCGGCCTGCTGGAAAGCACCGGCTACATGGCGCGGGCCGCCTTCCTCATGGATCGGCCGATGAGCAAGGTCGGACTCCACGGCAAATCCTTCATCCCCCTCCTCGGTTCCTTCGCCTGTGCCATCCCCGGGATCATGGCGACCCGGACGATCGAGGACGCCAAGGACCGGCTCGTCACGATTCTCGTCGCCCCGCTCATGAGCTGTTCGGCGCGGCTGCCGGTTTACCTGCTGATGATCGCCACCCTGTTGCCCGCCGATGACGTCCCCACGATTACCAAGACCGGCCTCATGCTCCTGATGTATGCGCTCGGCACCCTGGGAGCCTTCGGCTTCGCCTGGTTGTTCAAACGCACGCTGCTCCAGAGCGTGCCGCCGATGATGATTCTCGAGCTGCCCTCCTATCAGCCCCCGCGCCTCGGGGAGATTCTCCGCCAGATGTTTGAGCGCGGTTGGCTGTTCCTGAAAAACGCCGGCACGATTATTCTCGGGATCTCGATCGTGCTCTGGTTTCTTACGACGTATCCCAAACATCCTGACACTGCGGCGGCCCCCGACGCGCAAATCGCCCACAGCTTCGCCGGCCAGGCCGGCCAGTTGCTTGAGCCCACCATCAAACCGCTCGGGTTCGACTGGCGCATCGGCATCGGGCTCTTCACGTCTTTCGCCGCCCGCGAGGTGTTCGTCAGCTCGATGGGCGTAATCTTCGGCGTGCAGTCTGAAAAGGAAGACACCGCCCCCATCCGCGACGCGCTGCGCCAGGCCACCTGGCCCGATGGCACGCGGCTGTTCACCCCGCTCGTTTGCCTCGTGCTGATGATCTACTATGTTTTCGCCATGCAATGCATGAGCACCGTCGCCATTGTGAAACGCGAAACCAACTCCTGGCGCTGGCCGCTCTTCCAGATCGCCTATATGACCGGCACCGCGTGGGTCGTCAGTTTTCTGGTCTACCAGGGCGGCCGCGCCCTCGGCTTCTGATCGCCTCATGAGTGCGGACCTGCAGCAAATCATCGCGCTCGTCATCGTCGCCCTCGCCGCGACCCTGCTGCTCGTGCGCCAGTGGCTGCGCCGGAAAAAACCGGGTTGCGGCGGTGCCTGCGCCTGTCCGGCGGAAAAAATGCGCCGTTGATCCTGGAGTTGTCGGAGGGGCGCTTGCCCAAGCGCCCGCAGCGAGGGGCCGCGTGTCGGCGGTAGGGCAACCGCCGCTCCGTGGGAAGCGACCGCCACGGTCGGGAAAGAGATTCGCCCCGCCAGCCGCGGGCACGTTTATCCATTGCCGCAGCCTTTTCGTCCCGTAACGTCCCGCGCATGCTTTCCCGTCTCCTTGCCGTAACCACGGCCTGCCTCGGCCTTGCCGTCGCGGCGCTCGCCCAGGAAAACCCCCTCGTCTTCACCGGCGCGCAGATCCTCCCCATCGTCGGCGAGCCCATCGCCAACGGCGTCCTCGTCGTCCAGCGCGGCAAGATTCTCGCAGTGGGTTCCGCCGGCTCCGTCACCATCCCGTCCGGCGCCGAAACCCGCGACGCCCGGGGCAAGATCATCATGCCCGGACTGGTCGATTCTCACAGCCACATCGGGGGCGCACAGGGTGCCGATGGATCCACTCCGATTCAACCCGAAGTCCGCGTGCTCGATGCGGTCGATGTCCGTCATCCGTCGATCCAGAAAGCCCAGGCCGGCGGACTTACGACCGCCAATGTCATGCCGGGATCCGGCCATCTCATCAGTGGCCAGACGCTCTACCTGAAGCTCCGCGACGGCCGGGTGATTGACGATCTGCTTATCAAGCTGGCCGACGGCACCATCGCCGGCGGTCTGAAAATGGCCAACGGCACCAATTCCATTCGCACGCCCGGCGGACCTTTCCCCGGCTCGCGGGCGAAGTCCGCCGCCCTCGTTCGCGAGCAGTATATCAAAGCCCAGGAATACAAGGCGAAGATCGAACGGGCCAGGGGCGACCCGGAAAAACTCCCCGCGCGCGACCTCGCGCTCGAGATGCTGGTGGAGGTGCTCGATGGCAAACGCATCGTCCAGCATCACACCCACCGGCACGACGACATCCTCACCGTCCTCCGCCTGCAAAAGGAATTTGGTTTCAAGGTTGTGCTGCACCACGTGAGCGAGGCCGCCAAGGTCGCCGCCGAAATTGCCGCCGCAGGCGTCCCGTCATCCGTCATCATCGTCGATTCCCCCGGTGGCAAACTCGAGGCCCGCGATCTCACGATGGAAAACTGCGCGGCGCTGGAAAAAGCCGGCGCCGCCGTCGGTCTGCATACGGACGATGGCGTCACGGATTCGCGGCACTTCCTCCGCTCCGCCGCGCTCGCGGTGCGCGCGGGCATGACCCGCGCCGGGGCTCTGCGCGCCGTGACGATCGCCAACGCCAGGATGCTCGGCCTCGACGCGCGCGTGGGCTCGCTCGAACCCGGCAAGGATGCCGATTTCATCGTTCTCTCCGGGGATCCCCTCAGCGTTTACACCCAGGTCGAACAGACCTGGATCGAGGGCACGAAAGTCTTCGACCTCGGCGATCCGAAGGACCGGCTCTATGCCTTTGGCGGAGCCGGGGCCGGTGACCCGCGCCGCGTCCAACTCTGCTGCTTTGGCAGCGCCTGGGACATCATCATCGCAGCCAACGGAGGTGAACAATGAAACCGCTGACCTTTTTCGCCTTTGCCCTCTGCACCGCGGCGGTGGCCGCCGCCGCGACCGCGCCCCTGGCGATTCACGGTGAGACCATCCACTCCATGGCCGGTCCCGCGATCAAGGACGGGCTCATTCTCGTCCGCGATGGCAAGATCGCGTACGTCGGTCCCGCCACCGGGCAGACCGTCGCCGCCGACCATCAGATCATCCGCGCCAAAGTCGTCACCCCCGGCCTCATCGACGCGCGGACCACCGTGGGGCTTTCGGGCCTGCTCAACCAGCCGCACGATCAGGACATGCTGGAAAAGTCCGCGCCGCTGCAGCCCGAACTGCGGGCGATCGACGCGTACAACGCCCGCGATCCGCTCGTGGCGTGGGTGCGCTCATTCGGTGTCACCACTTTGAATACGGGCCACGCTCCCGGAGCGCTGATTTCCGGCCAGACGATGATCATCAAGACCGGGGGACACTCGGTGGAGAGCGATCTCGTCAACCCCGCGTCCATGATCGCGGTTTCACTCGGCAGCAGCGGAGTCATTCGCGCCGAGGGCCCCGCCGCCGCCAAGTCGCCTGGCACGCGTTCCAAAGCCGTCGCCATGCTCCGCGCGGATCTGATCAAGGCGCAGGAATATGGGAAAAAGCGCGGGACCCAGGACGAAACCAAACGCCCCAACCGCGACCTCCGACTGGAGGCGCTCCTGCGCGGCCTCGACGGCACGCAACGGTTTCTCGTCACGGCGCACCGGCAGCAGGACATCCTCGCGGCGCTCCGCCTCGCCCGGGAGTTTAGCCTGCAGCTCGTGCTCGACGGCTGTGCCGACGCCCACCTCGTGCTCGCCGAGATCAAGGCCAGCGGATTTCCCGTCATCTTGCATCCGACGATGGCGCGGGCCAACGAGGACACCGAGAATCTCGCGATGGACACCGCAGGCAAACTCGCCGCCGCCGGGATCCCGTTTGCGTTTCAGAGTGGCTATGAATCCTACGTGCCGAAGACGCGCGTCGTGCTTTTCGAGGCGGCGGTGGCCGCGGGCAAGGGTCTCGGCTTCGATCGGGCGCTCGCCGCAGTGACGATCGATGCCGCGCGCATCCTCGGCGTGGCCGATCGCACCGGTTCGCTGGCGCCCGGCAAGGATGCCGACCTCGCGCTCTTCGACGGGGATCCTTTCGAGTACACGACCCACGCGATCGGCACCGTCGTCAACGGCCGCCTCTTCGCCGACGGTCCGCACTGAGCGCTTACCTCGAGCAAAATGAGTGATGTGGGCTACGGCCGCACTTCGCTCATCAGTTCGATGATGTTGCCTTCGGGATCCCTGACCGCCGAGAGCCACAGATCGTGGTCGGGCATCTTCACGAGAAAATGCGGCTCGTTTTCACTTTTCGCCCCGCGCGCGACGATCGCCGCATGCGCCGCCGCGATATCGCCCACCTTGAAAAACAGAATCGAGTTTTTCCCGACCTCACCCGCGCCCTGCGGCGTCGACAGCATCAACCGCACGCTGCCCGCGGCGAAAAACGCCAGGTTGGGACCGGCGGCGAAGAGGAACTTCAAGCCGAGCACGTCGCGATAAAACGCGGTGGCTTTCGCCACGTCGCCGACGGTAATCGCGATCTGGCCGATTTCCGAAAGGGCGGGGGAGGGGGTGGAATTCATGGGGTGGCTGGTTTTTCGCTGCGATTCGAATGGATCTACTTTCCGCGCTGGGTGCCGAGGCAAATGTGAAAGTGGGCAAAGGTCATCTGAAATCTGCCAAGTCGGATCGGCAGGCCTAACTCAGCCACCGCCAGATGACGTCAACGGCCTCCACCCCAAAGATCGCAATCGCCGCGAAAAACGCGATCGCCACCAGCGCGGCCGCATGGCCGGCGAGGATGAAAATCCCATCCCGTTCGAGCAGGCCGCCAGCCATCAGCAGCACGGCCCACGCCGGAATGACATTGCTGAACGGCACCGGCAAAGGCAGCAGCAGGCACAAGGCGCAAATCACAATCGGCACGGCATGCAGCTGTTCCAGCCGCGCCGATCCCGTCACCCAGAGCAAGCGCGGTCGGAGCAATTTTTCAAATCCCAGGACCAGCTTGCGGGTCAGCGCGAAGACCTTTCGAAAGGTCGCCGGGGGCAGGCGCGTGTCGAGGAGCCGCGCGGGCAGCCATGGTTTTTCACCCAGCGAGAGACGCACGCCGATCAAGGCGATCACTAATCCGAGTGGGGTCGACAATCCTGGCAGCGGCACCGGCGTGCAGAAGGGCAGGGCAAGCAGCATCACCAGCAAAACGTAGCCCCGGCCGTGCAGCACGCCGATTACTTCACGGAGCGTGACGGTTTCCAGCTCAAACTCCCGCAGGATCAGCTCCAGCTCCTCCGACAGCCGCCGCCGCGGGTCCGGTCCAGCTGCGGCAATCGGGCTGACGCCGGCGGCCACCGGCGGTTCAGAGTCAGGTGCCACGCCGGTTCCCATAGAGCTCGATGTGCAGGCGGTGAGCGTAGCGGTAACCGCGCGCCTTGCAAAGTTCGGCCAGCCACGCCGCACGCGTTCGCATTTTTTCCAACGAAGTAGCCTCGGGCATCAAGAGCACGTGGTGCCGCGGAATCTCGCGATCGAGCGCCACCAACATGTGTTCCATTTCCTCGATGTCCTCGGGCCGCGATACGACAAACTTGAGCTGATACGGATAGCGATCGATCCAGGCCCGGACGACCTCCGGCTGCCAGCGCGTGGCTTCATGTTTCCGGCGCCACGCCATGTGCTCGACCGGATCGGGCACGGAGTTGAGCAGCTTCGGCGAAAGCGACGCGAGATCGCACGCGATGCCGGCGGGCGCGACGGTCGCCGCCGTCTCGATCGTGATGTGCCGGCCGGTCAGCCTGATTTCGGCGGCCAGCGCGCCAATGTCCTTGGCGATCATCGGCTCCCCGCCGGTGATGACAACGTGCCGGGTGGCCGGGTGGTTTTCGATTTCCGCGACGATCTGCGGCACGGTGCGCAGCGTGCCCTCGGGATTCCAGGAGGCGTAGGGCGTGTCGCACCACGCGCAGCGCAGGTTGCATCCGCTGGTGCGCACAAAGACGGAGGGCACGCCGGTGAGCTGGCCTTCGCCCTGGATCGAGTGGAAAATTTCGGAGATCAACATGCCGGATTTCGTCGGGGCCCGCCGTGGTTCCGACTAGTCATAAAGCGTGGGGTCGGGCAGTCCCGCCAGCGCCATCGCCTCTTTCCGCTCCACGCAGGTGCCGCATTTGCCGCAGTGGCGGGCGCCGCCCTTGTAACACGACCAGGTGTGGGCAAAATCCACGCCGAGCCGGTCGCCGGTCGCGGCGATTTCGCCCTTGGTCATCGCAATGAACGGCCGCAGCAGCGCCACGCCGGCGTACGTGCCGAGCCGCATCGCCTCCCCCATCGCCCGCATGAAATCTTCGCGGCAATCAGGGTAAATCACGTGGTCACCCGCGTGGGCCGCGATCACCAGCCCCTCGGCGCCGGCGCTCTCCGCGAAGCCACACGCAATCGACAGCATGATGGCATTCCTAAAGGGCACCACCGTCTGCTGCATGTTCTCCGCCTGATAGTGACCTTCCGGAACTTCTCCGCCGCCCTTCAAAAGAGCCGAGGAGAACAACCGGTTCACAAAATCGAGCGCGATGATTTCGTGCCGGGCGCCGACGGCCCGGGCGTGTTCCGCCGCAAACGGAATTTCGCGGTGATTATGCTTCGCTCCGTAGTCGAAACTGATCGCCGCCACCACGGCATGCTCGTGCCGCGCCCAATGGAGCGCGGTCACGGAGTCCATCCCGCCGGAACACAGCACAACGACTTTCATCACCCCAAGGTGGAACGGAACCGACGCCGATGCAAAATCGTTCTCGTTCTCTTATTCGTTCTCGTTCTCTCTGTTTCTCCGGCAGCCGAGAAAACATTACGAGCACAAGGAACGAGCACGAATTCATCCCGATGGTCATCCTTCACGACCCGCGTTGTGCCGAATACGGCTCAGCCCTGCGCCCCGAACAGCCCGCCCGGGTCACCCGCGCGGCGGCCCATCTCCGGCGGGCCCATCCGGATTGGATCTGGCGCGAGCCGTCCACGGCGGTGACCGATGAACTGCTGCGGCTCGCGCACACCGCCGGACACCTCAAGCGCCTCGGGGAGGCCCGGGACTTCGATGCCGACACGCCTTATTTCCCGGAGATCGCGGACCATGCGCGCCGGTCGGTTGCGGCAGCCATCGAGGCGGCGCAGCACGCGCTCGCGACGCGGACCGGCGAACCCGTTTTCTCCCTCATGCGGCCGCCCGGCCATCACGCGACGGCCGGGCAGGCCATGGGTTTTTGCTATCTCAACCAAATTGCCGTCGCCGCTCTGGTGGCCCAGCAACGACTCGGGGCCAAGCGGGTCGCGGTTTGGGATTTCGACGCCCACCATGGCAACGGCACCGAGGGCATCCTGCAGGACCGTGAGGGTCTCTTTTTCGCTTCGGTCCATCAATACCCTGGTTATCCCGGAACCGGCACCCGGGACCACGGTTCAAATATCCGCAACTGGCCGGTGGCACCGCATGCCCTCCGGGCCGGGCACATGAAGGTGCTGCGTGAAGCGTTGGATGCCGTGGTGGCATTTGCCCCGGACTTGATCCTCGTTTCAGCGGGTTTCGACGCCTACGAGCACGACCCCATCACCTCGATGACGCTGGAACGCGCCGACTTCGCCACCCTCGGTCGTTGGCTGCGCGGGACCGGCCGGCCGGCGGCCGCGCTCCTGGAAGGTGGATACCACGAAGACCTGCCTTTGTTGATTGATGAATTTCTCTCGGCGTGGAATATTCCCGGGTAGCCCGCCGCATGATTTCACGCTTCCTCCCGACCTCGCTTCGTCGTTTCCTCGGCGTGAAAGTGATCCCTCGTCCGCCTTCCTACCTCCTCCTCGACCAACCTGGTTCGCTTGCACCGCTCCTGAGCGCCATTGAACGCGTTGATGAAGTCGCCTTGGACACCGAGGCGGACAACATGTATCACTACAAGACGCGGGTCTGCCTCTTCCAGTTCTTGGTCGGGGGTGACGTCATTCTTGTCGATGTGCTCGCGCCGGGGATGAAGCTCGACCCGCTCTGGAAAGTGCTCGAGAAAAAACACCTGATCATGCACGGCAGCGATTTCGACCTGCGCCTGCTGCACGATCTCTGTCGCTTCCAGCCGCACAGCCTCTTCGACACGATGCTCGCCGCGCAGTTGCTGGGCCTGCAGCGCATCGGTCTCGCTTCGCTGCTCGAGCAGCATTTCGGCGTCGCGCTCGACAAGGACGGCCAGAAGGCCAACTGGTCCAAGCGCCCCATCACCCAGAAACTGCTCGATTATGCCGCGCTCGATGTCTGGCACCTTCCGGCCCTGCGCGACATTCTCACGCGCGAACTCAAGAGACTCGGCCGGCTCGAATGGCTGGAGCAGCAATGCCGGGCCCAGATCGTCGCCGGTTTCGAGGGCTTTGCGCCCGCCACAGAAAACGACTGGCGCATCGGCCGAAGCGAACGTCTCCGCGGCCCCGGACTTGGTGTGATGCATGCCGTGTGGCACTGGCGGGAATCCCAGGCCCAGCGGTTGGACACGCCGCCGTTCAAGGTCTGTGGCAACGCCCTCCTGGTGAAGATCGCGGAAGCCGCCGAGGCGGGCGAACCCGAGGCGGCCCTCTTTTCCCAGATCTTCCTGGGCAAACGGCATGATCGCATCTTTCCGTCGCTCGCCGCCGCCATCCGCGCCGGATTGGCGCGCGACCCCCGGACGTTGCCCCGCCGTCCCGGCCGCGACCCGAACCATCTCTCGCTGACCCATGCTGAGATTGCGCTGCAGGACCGCATCCGAGCCGACCGCGACCGCGTGGCCAAGAAACTATCCATCGAGGCCACGCTGATCGCCAACCGTGCCCAGCTCGGCATGATTGCCCGTGACCCGCGCCGCATCGAGAAGGTTATCCTGCCGTGGCAGGCCGCGTTGCTGCGCCACGAGCCCACGCTCAAGTCATTGGCGTAAACTCCATCTGATAGGTCGGATGGAGGCGGAGTGCCCTCACCCGCCGTTCTTGGTTTCGCAGCGCACGCCCTGCGCACGCCTGGCCGCAGGGCGCCGCCAAGATGCGCCCCTCTCGGCTCCACAGATTCTCATGCTTGCGAAACTTTTCCCGGCCGCCCAGCGTCCTCCTCCCGCCCCCATGAAAAACATCCTTCCGCTCCTCGCCACGGCCGCCCTTCTGCTGACCACCTCCGGCTGCGCCACTCGCAACACCTCCAGTGGAGGCAAGGAGACCACCATTCTCGGCGGCGCCATCACCGTCGCGAGCGACTCCTTCCAGCCCACGACCCCCGCCACCATCGATGCCGATACCTCGAAAATCATCGGCAAGAACGGCCCATCCGGAAAGAAGGTCACCCTTTTTTGGGGCGTCCTGACGCTGCACGATTACTGAGCGGACCCGTTTCGAACCGGAACCGGGAGGACTATTTCGTAACGATTCCGATCGAGGTGGAGCCCGACGTGCTCAGCGGGCTGGCTTGCGAGCGAACATTTCAAAACCCGATGGGGACATCGGGCTTGCGCGCCGCAGGCGCTTTCCACCATTGAGTGTTGTCGTGATGAGTGTGAAATTGCGCACCGACCGAATGCCTACGGCTATGGAGCAGGACGGTAAGCCATGCCCGCCACCATGACGCCCATCGGTTCTCCAGAGGCTGCGCCCGCGCTGGGCTCCAACATCGCGCGCCATCTCGGCCGCGTCGCCCTCACCCTACCGCAGGCCGTGGCCCTCAAGGTTCCGCGCGGACGAACGCGCGCCGGCGAAATCGACTACCTTGCGCTCTCCTTTCGTGAACTTGATGGCGAGGTGGCCGCTTGGTGCGACCGGCTTACGGCTGCCGGCATTCGCGCCGGCGATCGCACGCTTGTCATGGTCCCGCCGGGGCTTCCGCTGATCGCGGCCGTCTTCGCCCTCTTTAACCGCGGTGCGGTCCCGGTCGTGATCGATCCCGGGATGGGCCTGAAGAGTTTTCTCGCGTGCGTGGCCCGCTCACGCCCGCGCGCTCTCGTCGGCATACCGCTCGCGCGCATCGTCAGCCGGCTGTTTCGCCCGGCCTTTCGCTCCGTGGAGGTGCGCGTCGGGGCCAGCCGCGCGCTCACGGGCAGGCTCACTTCGTCCACGCCCGGCGTCAGGCTGAACGCCGCTCCCGCCGCCGCCCACAGCCGCCCGGGCGATCTCGCCGCCATTCTCTTCACTTCGGGTTCGACCGGCGCACCCAAGGGCGTCTGTTACGAACACGGGATGTTCGCGGCGCAGGTGCGCCTGGTTCGCGAGACCTACGGCATCGAGCCCGGCGAGATCGATCTGCCGATGCTGCCAATCTTCGCGCTCTTTAATCCCGCGCTCGGCATGACGACGATTGTGCCGGAAATCGATCCGCGCCGGCCCGCTGCGCTCGACCCCGCGAAGATCGTCCAGGCGATTCAACAGGAGCAAGTCACCAACTCGTTCGGCTCGCCCACGCTCTGGCGCAAAGTCGCCGCGCATTGCCGGGCGCACAATATCACCCTGCCCACCCTTCGCCGCGTGCTGTGCGCCGGCGCCGCGGTTCCGGCGGATCTCTGGGACGACTCGCGCGTGATTTTGCCCCGCGGCCGGCTGCACAGCCCCTACGGCGCGACCGAGGCCCTGCCCATCGCTTCCGTTTCCGTCGATGAAATCGAACCCGCTTCCGTGCGCGGCGCCTGTGTGGGCCGCCCGGTGCGCGAAATCGCGGTGAAGATCATCGCAATCTCCGACGCGCCGCTCGCCACCCTGGCCGACACGCACGAACTTTCCTCCGGCGAAATCGGTGAAATCATCGTGCGCGGGCCGGTCGTGACGAAAACCTACGACGCGCTCCCGGACGCGACCGCCGCGGCGAAAATCGTGAGTCCTCAAGCGGCAATCGCGCAGGAGACCTGGCACCGCATGGGCGACTGCGGATACCTCGCCGCCGACGGCCGGCTTTGGTTTTGCGGACGCAAGGCGGAGCGGGTGGTGTCCGTATCCGGCACCCTGCACACCGAGCCCTGCGAGCAGGTGTTTCGCCGGCACGCCCGCGCCCTCCGGTGCGCGCTGATCGGTCTGGGGGAGCGCGGCCACCAGCGGGCCGCTCTGGTCGTGGAGACTGCGGTGAAAGACTCGTCCGAGGCCCGCGCCCTGGCGCGTGAACTGCGCGCCCTGGCGTTGCAACACCCTCAGACCGAGCCGATCAAAGTATTCTATTTTCACGACAAATTTCCGGTCGATGTCCGCCACAATGCCAAGATCCACCGGCTCGCGCTGACGCAGTGGGCTCGCACGGCCACGGGTTTCGAGGTCGATCCCAAACGCTAGCCCGCCCGCATCGCACCGCACCGAAAACCCGCCGACCAAAATCATATAACGCCGGCCAACAATCGTGGGGAGTGTGCTGCAATCCGTGCGAACCGTGCACCTTCTTGACGATTTTCCGGCTCCAGGGCACAATTCGTGGGTGAAACGAGTGTATAAGTCGAAAGCGTGAGAGAATTCAAGGCAGCTGGGAAAGGGGCGGGTTGGGCAACTATCGCACCCACGTCCTCGCTCGCTCGGGGGCGGCCGGCGTGCTT
>SXSC01000102.1 GCA_005792355.1 Opitutaceae bacterium | reverse complement strand
TGTTGAGCCGGGGTGATCATGGGGTCTGCGTAAAGGCCCCAAGCACTACCGCTCACGCAGGCCGGCGCCCACGTAAAACCAGATACTTACGTGTCGGGTTCTAGTTGGCGCCGCTGTCGAAGATGAACTGGCGTTCTACAATCGCCATGTGACAGGCGACCATCGGGGTATTGGCGGAACCGGTGCCATCGGCCTGTCCGTAAATCGCATGGGAGAGCTTGCCGGCAGACAACTCGGGCCGGAGGTAGGCGTTGGCCTGCCGTTGGCTCTGACCCAGAATCGAGCAGTCCGATGTGACCACCCGTTCAATCGGGCCCCCATCCTCTGCGAAGACACTCCGGTAGCGCACGGCGGCGAGTGAGGGAAGCATGGGAGGGAGGCCGATTGACGGCGGTTTCAGACGCGCGGAATCGGGCTAGACCGATCCAACGTTGCAGGCGGCACACGGAGGTTCCGGCAATTCCGTGGCGTCAAACGTGGACACGGCCCGGGCTTTTTGTGATACCGGATCTAGTTTTCCGGCGAATTGGGTGAAGCCGGCGGCGAGGGAAAGCGTGGCGAGCACGCTGCAAAACAAGGCGGTGAACTTGATGATTGTTTTCATGGCGATCGAACTATCGCGTTGCGTGTCCCGGATTTCGCAGGGAAAAATCCCCCCTGATTCGGATGAACCCGCTCCCCAAGTTCAGGGTAGTTTTTCTGCTTGCTTTTTGCTTCTCGCAATTGGGGGCCGCCGGATTTGGGCCGCTCGCGACCAGCGTGCCGATGCCGGAGCCCCTGCGCAACCGGCCGATCTGGCACGTCTCCCGGCTGGCGGACGGCGAACTCGCGTTGGGTTTTGAGGGCGGGCTGGCCCTGGGATTTCCGGGCGGCCGCTGGCGGGTGATTGCGGCGCCTGGCGGGCAGACCGTGAAAGTTGTGTCCGCCGGGCATGGGAAAATTTTGGTGGCTGGCCTGGGTTTTTGCGGTTTTTTCACCGGAGAATCCGTCGCGCCGCTGACTGGTTTGACGGGTGAGTACATTTGCGCCGAAACGGTGACGGAGGGATGGCTGGTCGCAGGCAGCGACGGAGTGTGGTGGATATCACCGAGTGGCGCGGTCGAATTTGTCGCCCGTCCCGAAGCTGAATTCACGGGCAACCAGTCCCGGGTTTGCCGGGTGGGAGCGACGGTGGTGGTGAGCCTCCGTGGACACGCTCCTCGGAGCTGGAGAAACGGACGGCTCGTCGATGATCCCGTCCTCGCTGGTTTTGGTGAGGCGCAAGTCCTTTGGTCCGACGGCGACCTCTGCGTCACCACCAAGGGTATTTTCGATCAGCTGGGAAAAGTTGTGCCGGCGGATGCGGGCAAACATCGCCTGATTGGCGAAGGCGGGATTGTCGGTCTGGCGGACACCGGGACGCTGGCCGTCGTCGGCTCTTTCAACGGGGGACTTTCGGCGCTGGATCGCACCACCGGCCGGGAAGTGTGGGCGTGGCGCGCTGCGGGCGATATCTATTGTGTGGCCCGCAATGGCGACGGGATTTTGCTCGGCACGGCGACCGGCGTGTACTCGATCGCGAATCCTTCAAAGGTTCGATATTGGGGGCTCAACAATGTTCTGGTTTTTGAGTTGCTGGCGGAAGGGACCTCCGCGGCCAAGGTGATCACGGCCTCCGGGAGATATCTCGTGAGCGACGATGGCGCTGAGGCACTCGCGGAGGCCTGGCCCAGGCAGGGTGACGTCGAGGTGCGCGGCTTTGACCTGCGCCTGGGGCAGGTGACAACCAAATTACGGAGTCGCTTCGTCACCGGGCTGGCCGACTTGCCCGACGCGGTGGCGGCTTCTTTGGGCCACGAGTTGGTGGTGCTGTCGCGCACCGGGCAGAGCAGCATCGTGCCACTGGCCGGAGTGGTCGGCGCGGTGGCGACCGATGGCAGAAATTTTCTCGCCGCCACCACCTCCCGTGGAGTGCATGTGGTGTCGCCCGATGGGCGGATGCTCGATCGCATTGGGCATGGGCGGGCCAACGTCAGCGAACTCGGACCCAGCCGGGTCGCGCTGCTTTTCTGGGACGGAACGATTCTCGACTCTGGCGCGAACCGGGTGGGACGGATTCGCGCCGGCAACCCCCGCGACGCCATCTGGATGCACGGTCAGCTTGCCGTGCTGGTGACGCGGCTGGATCGTGAACCGGTGATCGGTTATCTGCAGGGAGAGTCCTGGCAACCGCTGGAAATTCCCGGACTGGCTGAGATCGAGGCCGAGCAGATTGCGGTGTCGGACACTCATCTGTTTGCGGCGGGCCCACGGGGGGTCTTGCGCATCCGCCTGCCGGTTGTGCCGTCGGTCCCGCCGCCCGCCGCGTGGCGTTGGTCGGAGCCGGCCGTGGGCAACGAGATCACGCTGGGCGGCTCGGCCCGTGATACGGTGCGCGTATCCATGGCGCCGGGTGAGATTCCGCCGGCTCCCACGACTCAACTCCGGCTGCGCGTCGGCGAAGGCGGCTGGACGGATTTGCCTCCGGGTGATTCGTATCCGGTAGCGGTGGCGGCGGGGCGGACCCGGGTGGTGACGCAGGCGGAGCGCAATCACCTGGTGACCGAAGCGGCCTTCACCGTGATTCGGCCCTGGCCGTGGTGGCAGCGGGCGTGGGTTTGGCCGCTCTATGCCGCCCTGCTGGGCGGGTTGATCTTCGGGATCGCGCGGTTGCGCACCCGGCAACTCGTCCGACGGAATCGCGAACTTGAAGTGCGTGTCTCGGAGCGCACGCTGGAGTTGCGCAAGGCCAACGTGGTGAAGGAGGAGTTTTTGGCGAGCATCAGCCACGAGATCCGCAACCCGCTAAACGGCGTGGTGGGGATTTGCGCCATGCTCGCGGACCGAAACGTTGGACCACGGGAGCAAATGCTAGTCCGGGCACTGGGAGGGTGCGCGGATCAGTTACGTTCCATGCTGGATGACATCCTCGATTTTTCCCAACTCGATCGGAAGACGCCCACGCTCGCCAATAACGATTTCGAACTGGTTTCGCTCATTGAGGAATGCGCGCGGGTCATGGATCCCGAACTCGCGGCGTGCGCCTTGCTCCTGCCGGAAGAGCCGTGCTGGCTCCATGGCGATTCGGGAAAACTGCGGCAGCTGGCCTGCAACCTGATCTCGAATGCGCTCAAGTACGGCGTGCCGCGGGAGGCGGGCGTCGAGGTGAAAATTTTGCGTGCCGAGGGCGGGCGGGTCCGGGCGCGGCTTGCGGTTCGAAATACGGGTCCCACCATTCCAGCCGAGGAAATTCCGGCGTTGTTCGAGTCGTTTCGTCGCGGCACGCAGACGGCCGGAGTGCCGGGGTCGGGACTTGGTCTCGCGGTCTGTCGGCGGCTGGCGTCCGCCATGGGCGGACACCTCACCGCCGCGAGCGAGGCGGGGGTCACCGAGTTTGCCTTCGAAGTCGTGCTGCCGAGCGCGCAGCCTCCCGCGCCGCGTGCGACCGCGCCCGCCCCTGTTTCGCGGGCGCTCGCGATCGAAGACGAGGAGTACAACCGGCTCGTGCTTGGCCACGTGTTGCGCCTGCTCGGCTACTCGGTCGACTGGGCTGAGAGCGGCTCGGCTGCGCTTCGGCTGGCTGCGTCCCGGCCGTACGATCTCGTCCTGACCGACTGGCGGCTGGGCGACATGGAGGGCGGCGAATTGTGCCGGCGCCTGCTCAGCATCATGGCCCAGCCGAAGCCGCCCGTGATCGCCGTGACCGCCTACGCCAACGCCGAGAAAATGGCGGAGGCCCGCGCGGCGGGCATGGCGGGATTTGTCACGAAGCCCGTCACCCGCGAAAAACTTGAGCGGATCATCCGCGGACTGTCCATCGGCGGCCAGCCGCGGCGTTCGCTCGACACCGAGACGCCGCCGCCCGGCGAGCGATCGGCCCTCGCGGGCCTCGGCGATCTCGCGCCCTCACCGCTGCGGCTGGCTGCGGAAATTTCCGAACGCTGGCAGTCGATTACCACCTTGGCGACGCTCGCGGATCCCCGCACGGCCCGCGAGGCGCACGCCTTGCGTTCCCTCCTGCTGCTGGTCGGGGAGGAGTCGGCGGCGGAGCAACTCGCGTTGCTGGAGTCGGCGGCGGACGCGGGCGACTGGGGGACGGTGCAACAGCTCCGACCGTTCGCCGCCGACGAGATCGTCGCCAGCGAAAACCGGCTCCGCGCCTAGCTGACTCGGCCGGCGTGAATCGTCTACACTTTGCGCCGGCCGTGCGCGGCGGCGGCGGTCGATTCGTGGATCACCCCATGGCGAATCGCGTAGTCGATCACCTCTTCAATTGAGTGCAGGCCGAGCTTGCCCATGAGGCGTTTGCGGTGGTCACCCACCGTGGCCACGGCGCAGCCCAGCAGGTCGGCAATCTCGTCGTTGTTGAGCCGCTGCCCGAGGAAGGCCAGGACCTGGAGTTCTTTCGCGCTCAGCAGCTTGGTCGGAGCGGTCGGATTGCGGCCGGCGGCATGGATGACGGCCATCGCCCCGCGCGACAACACCACCGCTCCGGTGATCGCCTGACGGATCACATTCAGCAGTTCCGCCTCACCGTCATTCTTGTGGACGAGGCTGATGCCCGCTGCCTGCAGTTGCTTGAAGGGAAATGTCCCAGTGATAGAACTGAGCGCCACCATCGCGCCCAAGGCTCCGGAACGGCTGCGTTTCACCGCCCAGTCCAGCGTCGTGCCATCCCCCAAATCGACGTCCATCAGGATCAGATTGACGCCGTCGAGCTCCGCCTCCCGCGCTTCCAACTCGGCCATCGATCCGATGGTGATGACCTTCGGAATCGTGAACTGCCGGCGCAACAGCGTGGCGAGGTAGTCGCGCATCAACGCCTGGTCTTCAATGACAACGGCCTGCATACGACACGACTAACGACGTGGGGCGCCGTGTGACAAGACTTCGGTGAGGATGGAGCGGGCGCGGTTTCCGCGGTGAGGGCGTGGGTTTTTCCGCCGTCATGACACTGTGATCGGCTGCGGTTGATTCGTGGCGAGCATCGCGGAAACCGGCCTCGCCGGGCAGCATGGTCATCTCGGCGGTGGAATAACACCGGCCCGCGGTCACGGCCATGCGCAGCGCGGAATATTTTGCGACCGGTAGCGGGTTGTCAAAGCCAGCGGTCGAGCCAGTCGAAGGCCTCCTCCTGCATGTCTGGCTTGAACGAATGCGGTTCGTCGTAAAAAGTCCCGCGGAAGCGCTCGGGCAGGCCGGCCTTCGCGTAGATTTGGGTGAGTTTGTCGACGGCGCCTTGCATGCCGGCGAGCGGATAGAGTGTGTCGCGCCGGCACTGCTGGACCAGCAGCGCACCCGGCGCGTGGAGAGCTGCCACGTCGGGCAAGTCGAGCGAACGATAGAGACCGGGCGTGAACACCATCCACGTGTGCCGGATGTGGTATCGCAGTTGGTGCGCAAACTCCGTCATCCATCCGGTGACAGCGGCGGCCTTGATGCGCGGATCGGAGGCAATCGTCATGGCCGTGCGAAAACCGCCGACCGAAAGACCGACGCAACCGATGCGCGCCGGGTCGACGTCAGCGCGGCTGCACAGATAGTCGACCGAGCGCAGGTCGTCCCACACATGCAGGCCGGGCCAGGTGGCGCCGGTGGCCGCGATGGTCTTGGCGGTGTGGTGCTCGTAGAAACTGCAGACGCGATTGGTCGCCGTCGTCCAGGCCGCCGAACCAGGCGGCGAGTTGCGTGCCGTCGCGAGGGCGTCGCGCACCTCGGTGAACACGCGCGCGGCGTCGAGTTCCTCGACCCGCAGACGCCGCTCGCCGAAATAAAAGGCGTCGATTACGATGACCACGTAACCGCGGCGCACCAGCGCTTCCGCCCACGGTCGACCGTAGGTTCCCTGGCGAAACTCGGTGAGCTGGGCGGACTCGTCGGGGCTCGAAAGTATTTTTTCGTGGCCCCAGGTGTAGCGTCCGCTGTGGCAGTGCAGCGCGAGCACGGCGGGCAGGCGGCCCGGGCGGTTCGCCGGCACGAGGACGCGGGCGGGAATCGAATAGGCCGCGGTGGCGTGCAGATTGACGACCTCGACGGAGAACCCGTCCCGCTCCTCGCGGCGCACGAAATCAGCGCCGATCGGCCGGCCGGCCGGCTGGTAGCCCAACCGGTCGCGCAGCACGGGGCGCGCGGTGGCTTTCCATGAATCGAGGGAAGTCCATTGCGGTTCGAGAAAGGAAAGGCGCGGCGCGTTTTCCCGCGCGATCCATTCCATCAGCGGGTGGAAGTTGGGGAGGTCGGGCAGGAGTGGCGCGGTCGTCGCGGCCGCAGCCGCTGGTGCCGGGTTTGTCTGGGCGATCAGGTTGTCCCAAGGGAGGGCGAGGGCGCCAAGCGCGGTGATGGCCTCGCGGCGGGTCAGACTGCTGCGCGGGTCGGCCACGGAATCTTCTGGTGGGGTGGTTGGCTGCACGGCGCCGTACATGACAGGAAAGTTCGGCGGGCCCAAAGAAAAAACCGCCGGCGGGACCGGCCGGGCGCGCCCCCGTCGGGCCGGTTTGCGCCGGGCCCATTCCAACCGGCAGAGTGTCACGCAATACGTGACACTTTGTTTCTTCCGTGCTGGGAGAGACGAAAAGAGTGCCACTTGTTGAGTGCCACCCGCGATTGCGTGGAATCGGCCGACCGGTTGAGGAACTTGCCAGTTTGGCGGCGGGGATCGGCCGACGCGCGGTTGCAGGCGTGGCAGATTTTTCGTGCCCGCGCTTGTGACGCCCGGCCAAGCTGCTCTCACTCCTGCCACCTCCTCTCCGAAATTACCCATGAAAACACTGCGAGGCCTCCTGCTGCTCTCCGCCATTGTCGGCGCGTTCCGACTCTCCGCCCAGGGAGAGGACTTTCTTTCGGAGTCGGGGAAAAAGTGGGAGCGGGCCACCGCCTATACGCTCGAGGTCGCGCGGGCGCTGCCGGCGGGTGACTATGGTTTCCGGCCGACTCCCGAGGAGATGACCTTTGGCCAGCAGCTCGACCACATGGCGCAGAACATGACGTGGCTCGCCGGCGATCATCTGGCCGCCGCCAAGTTCTCGCATCCGCTGGCGGCCAAGAAAGACCGCTCGCCCGAGGAAACGATCGACGTGCTCACCGCGGCCCTGGCCTACGCCCGCGACGCCATTGCCGCCACCAAGGCGGCGGACCTCGGCGAGAAAAAGAAGTTTTTCGCGGGCCCGATGTCGAAGCGCCAAATCATCGCACTGATGCACGATCACCACACCCATCATCGGGGGCAGCTGGTGGTCTACCTCCGGCTGAAGGGCGTCAAGCCGCCTGCCTATCGCGGTTGGTGACGGCGAGCGGGGCGGATATTTGATTTTTCCGTTGGGTTTGTCGTGTCCAGCTGCCATGCAGCATCCGTGCAAGCGACCACCCCGAACCTTGAGAATCCACGCGGCGCCCACGGCCGCCTAACGCGCCGCAAGGCGCTCGGCGTCATTGGTGCGCTGGCTCTGCCATGGGACCGTGCTGCGGCCCAGACCGGAGGTGCGCGGCCGGCCACTCCGGCCAATCGTCCGCCGGTGCTCATGCACGCTGGGCATCAGCACGACCACTCGGAAACGACGCTGCGCGCACTGGCGGCGTTCGGGGTAAAGAACATTTGCAGCGGGCAGGTTGGTCGGAATCTCGACGACAACTGGAGTGTCGAGGGCCTCACCCGTCTGCGGCGGCACGTGGAGTCGTTTGGCCTCAAGCTCGATTGCGTGCCGCTGCCGCTGAGTTCGAGCTACATCACGAAGTCCGAACATCCGGAGATCTTGCTCGCCAAGGATCCGGAACGCGACCGCACGATCGCGGACTTCTGCCAGATGATCCGCAACTGCGGGCGGGCGGGCATCCCGATGGCGAAATACAATCTGACCTTCATCGGTGTCGTGCGCACGGAGCGGACACTTGGGCGGGGTGGGGCGAGTCTCAGCACGTTTGATTACAGCCAGTCCAAGCAGGAACCGCCGCTGACGGAGGCCGGCCGGATCACGGATGACATCTACTGGGACCGCATCGCCTATTTTCTGCAGCGGATCGTGCCGGTGGCGGAGGAGGCGGGTGTGAAGCTCGCCTGCCACCCGCAGGATCCCGCGATGCCGCCCGCGACAGGCTGGCGCGGCGTCAACACCGTGCTCGGCACCCCCGCCGGGCTCCGGCGTTTCGTGGAAACGATGCCGAGCAAATTTCATGGGTTGAACTTCTGCCAGGGGACGGTGGCCGAGATGCTGGAGCGGCCGGGCGAGCAGATCTACGACGTGATTCGCGAGTTCGGCGGGCGCGGAAAAATTTTCAACGTGCACTTCCGCAATATCCGCGGCGGGTACCTGAAATTCTCCGAGACGCTCCCGGATGACGGTGACGTCGATATGCCGCGGGCGCTGCGCGCGTATCGGGAGGTGGGTTACGCCGGGATGATCATGCCCGATCATGTGCCCCAGATCCTGGGCGACGTGAACGGGCAGAAGGCCTTCGCGTTTTGCTTCGGCTACATCCAGGCGCTCCTGCAGACGCTGCGCGCGGAGGCGTGAGCGAAACGGGAAATCTGGAATTTGTCAGCGGTCATCCAGGATTCCGGCTTTCCAATCCGCGCCATCCGCCCGGGTCGTTGGCAAGATCCGCCCGGCGATTCTCCCACCCAGATTTTCGCTGACCGCCGACGGCTTGCTGAGGATTGCCGACCGCTGACTGCTTGCTGAATTTTGACTCCCCCGCCCGTCCCGCCCGACTGTCCGGCAGCGGAGATGATTGCGGGAGCCAGCCGGCCTTCCAATCGTCCGCCGCGACCGGTGGTTTGGGTGCTTGCGGTTGTTCCGGCTCTGCGAGTGTAGTCATCGTTTCGCCCACCGCCGACATCATTTCATGTCCGTTTTTCCCTCTCCGCCGTCCTCTCCTCCGTCCGACCGCCGCCGGTACGCGATCGTGGGCCTCGGCTCCCGTCGCGAGCTCTATCAGGATGGGATCGAAAAGGTGCATCATCGCTGGTCGGCGCTGGTGGCGGTGTGCGATTCCAACCCCGGTCGAATCGAGCTCGCGCGCCGGCGCTCCACGCAAAACGGCGCCCCGGTTCCCCTGGGTTATCTGGCCGCCGACTTTGCCCGGATGCTGCGCGAATGCCGGCCCGAGGTCGTAATCGTCACGACGTCCGATGCCAGCCACCACGGGTACCTCGTGCAGGCGATGGAGGCCGGTTGCGATGTCATCACGGAAAAGCCGATGACGACCGGGGCGGCGCCGTGTCGGCAGATTTTGGACACGTGCCGGCGCACCGGCCGGCGGTGCCGGGTGGCCTTTAATTACCGGTACTCGCCCCCCCGCTCGCAGGTCAAGGATCTGCTGATGAGCGGGGAGATTGGCGACGTGCTGTCGGTCGATTTCCACTGGCTGCTCAACACCCATCACGGGGCGGATTACTTTCGGCGCTGGCATTCGCACAAGCGGAACTCGGGCGGGTTGCTGGTGCACAAGTCGACGCACCACTTCGATCTGGTGAACTGGTGGCTGGGAGCCGTGCCGGTGTCGGTGGCGGCGACGGGCAAGCGCGAGTTCTACACTCCGGCGATGGCCCGGCGCATGGGTCTGAGCGGTCCACACGAGCGGTGCCTGACGTGCCCGGAGAAAAACCGGTGCGGCTTCCACCTGGATCTCGCGGCGAGCCCCGATCTCAAGTCACTGTATCTCGATCACGAGGCGCACGACGGCTATTGGCGGGACCGTTGCGTGTTCCGGGCGGACATCGATATCGAGGACACACTGAACGCCCTCGTCACCTACAACACGGGTGCGACGCTGAGTTATTCGCTCAATGCGTTTAATGCGTGGGAGGGTTACACCGTCGCGTTCAACGGCACCAAGGGTCGCATCGAGCACAGCGTGGTGGAGTCAAACTACGTCAATGGCCGGGAAGCGGTGCAGGGTGGGGTGGCGCCCGGCGGTGTGAAGATCCGGGTGGTGCCGCTGCGGAGCGCAGGCTTTGACGTGGAGCCGTGGAGTGCCGAGGGCGATCACGGCGGCGGCGATCGCCTGATGCTGGAGGATATTTTTCTGCCCGAGCCGGCGCCCGACAAATACCTCCGGGCCGCCGACGAACGCGCCGGAGCATGCTCCGTCCTCGTGGGCATTGCGGCGAATCGCAGCCTCGAGTCTGGTGCCCGGGTGCAAGTGGCCGATCTGGTGGGTGACCTGCCGGTGCCGGCATATGCCCCGGCCGGCGCGCGGGGTGAAAGCGTGCCGATGCCGGAGCGCGCCCGGTAGCCCGGTCGTTTTATTTGCATCTCCTTTCGCGCCGCTGCGTCTGGCGGCTCGCAACCCCCAACAGCAAAAAAAATGAAACCCATCCGTAATTCGATCGCAGCCTTCGCCGCTGTTTGCTTCCTGTCCGCCACGGCCTTTGCCGCCGATCCGTCTGGTACCTGGAAATGGACCACGCAAGGTCGCGGTGGCGACAAGGGTGGCACGCCCCGCGAATCCACCCTCGTCCTCGTCATGAAGGACGGGAACCTCGCCGGCAAGGTCACGACGCCAGGCCGAGGCGGCGATCCCACCACGACCGAAATTGGCAACGCTTCGTGCAAGGGCGACACCGTGACGTTCACGATCGAGCGCACCTTTGGTGACAACAAGATGGTCACCAAGTACACTGGCAAGCTGGCCGGCGACACGATCACCGGTGAGTCGGAGAGCCCTGGCCGCGACGGCGGCGCTGTGCAGAAGCGCGAGTGGGCAGCCAAGCGAGCGAAATAATAGCAACCGGCTGATTCAGATCACAGCGAAGCCGAAGCCGTAAGGCTTCGGCTTCGTGCTTTAGTTTTTCGCGCTCGGGCGAAAAACTCAGAAGTTGAATTTATCGATGTTGCCCTTGTTGAACACGAAGGGCTTTCCGAGCAGGATGTTGTCGCCCTGGATGGCGAACTCACCCAGCGAACCGGCCTTGAACGACTTTGCGCCCGGTTTTAGCGTGCCTTTCGCAAGGGCCACTCCGGCGTAGATGGTGAGGTAACCGAGGTCGCCCGTGTTCCAAAGAATCACGCTGTCGGTCACGCCTTCGTGCACGTAGCGGCGGTTTTCATTCGGGAGGCCGAGGCCGATGACCTTCACCTTGCCGGTCTTGCCCGCCTGCTTCACGGCTTCGGCCGCGCCGGGGACGCCGGGCGAACAAATGGCCATGATGAGTTTGAGGTTCGGATTCGCACTCATGAGGGCCGTCGCCTCGGATTGGGCCTTGTCCTTGAGATCGTCGCAGGGGCGGACGGCGACGAGTTTCATCTTCGGGTATTTTGCCTTCAGGCGCGCCTCGATGTGCTTCTGCCACTCGCGCTGGTTCGCCGCGGTGAGCGACGCCGTGATCATCGCGAAGTCCCCCTCGTTGTTCAGAAGCCGCGCGGCATCGTCCATCAACGCGTGGCCGATGCCCTCGGGCGTGGCCTGGTTGACAAAAAATGAACGCGAGTCGGGCAGGGAGTCGGCGTCGTAGGTGACGACCTTGATGCCCTGCTTCTGCGCCTTGCGCAGCGCGGTGGAGATGCCCTCCCGATTCTCCGCGGCGACGGCGATGGCATCGACCCCGAGGGTGATCCAGTTTTCGACGATTTCGTTTTGCTTCGCGGCGTTGCTGTCGGTCGGGCCGTCGAAGAGCAGCTCGATGCCGAGTTCTTTCGCGGCCTTGTCGGCGCCGGCCTTGCAGGAGATGAAGTAGGCATTGCCCTTGGACTTGGGCAAAAAGGCCACGACGAGTTTGGAGTCGGCGGCGGAGCTGACCGCGGCGCCGGCAAGCAAGAGGCCGGTGGCCAGGGCTAGACGGGGGAGGAGGGATTTCATGAGGAAGGTTGTGGTTGGAGCGGGGAGGCGGCAGCGCGGCGACGGGTCCGCCACTGCGACAGCAACTTTGGCAAGACGCTCCCGGTCAAGGCGAGCAACAAGAGCACGCCGGTGAGCAAGCCGGACATTTCCTCGGCGGCATTCATCCGCATGACCACGGGCAGGCACGCGAGGCCGTTCTTCAGGACGGCGATTGCCGCGACGCCCAGCAGCGTCCCGTGCACACTGCCCGTCCCGCCGAAGATGCTGGTGCCGCCGAGCACCACCGCGGTGAGGGCGAACAATTCGTAGCCGGAGCCGGCGTCGGCCTTCGCCTGACCAAGCCGCGCCGTGTAGACGATGGCCGCCAGCGCGGCGATCAGTCCCGCCAGCACGTAGACCAGGGCGACGCGGCGGTGCACGGGAATCCCGGCGTAACGCGCCCCTTCAGGGGCAAACCCGATGGCTCGGAAAGAGCGACCAAACGTCGTCCGGTGCACCAGCAACCAGACCGCGCCGGCCACGCCGAGAAACAGCCACGCCTGCACCGGCAGCCCGAGCCAGCGTTCCTGACCGACGAACAGGAAGCCCGCCGGGAAATCCGTGTACGTGACCGCGCCGCGCGTGATCGCCTCGGCGAGTCCGCGGAACAGCGAATACGTGCCGAGCGTCACGATCAGGGGCGGCAGCCGCAGGACGGTGATGAGCGCGGCGTTGATCCCGCCGCCAAGGGCGCCGCAGACGAGCGCGAGAAAGGCGGCGACGGGAATCGACATCCCCGCATCGTGCCAGAATTTGCCGAACAGGATGGCGCAGAGTCCGAGCAGCGAACCGACCGACAAATCGATGCCCGCCGTGAGAATCACCGGCGTGAGGGCGAGCGCGAGCAGGCCGATTTCGCAGGAATGGCGCAGGATGTCGAACTGCCGGTCGACCGTGCCGAACCCGACGACGACGCCGCGCCGGTTCGTCGTGGTGCCCGCGAAGTAGAAGAACAGCCACTCCGCGATCAGCACATAGAGCAGCAGCATCTCGTGCCGCAAGAGCAGCGACTTCCAGTCGCGGGTGGGAGATGGCAGAGACATGGGGAACGCTAATCTGCGCTAATCGACGCTAATAAATCTACGGCGGGAATGAACTCCGAAAGCGTAATGCGCTTCCACTCCAAGGTGTTCTTGTGGCCAAAATTGATGAGATAGCCCACCGGTTGCCGAGTGATTCGCATATAATTGTACAGCTGTGCTTCGTGCTCCGAATTGAGTTCGGTCACAGCCTTCAGTTCGACAATCAGGCAGTTGAAGACGAACAGATCGGGTACGTAGCTTTTTTTGAGTTCGCGGTCTTTGTAGTAGCAAGAGAGCTCTTGTTTTGAGAGGAGTGCGATGCCACGCATTTCCAATTCAATCTCCATGCATTCCTGATAGATTTCTTCCGCCATGCCGCAGCCGCGGTCGTTGTAGACTTCGAAGGCCGCGCCCATGAGTTTGTAGCCCTCGTCCTTGTAGATTTCCGGTTTCATTATTTAATTAGCGTCTATTAGCGGAGATTAGCGTTCCCCAGGTCAGTGGTTTGACTTCCGGCTCCGCACGCCGTCCGCGACGACGGCGAGCAAAATGATGCCGCCTTGAATCGCTTTTTCCCAGTACGCTTCGATGTGCAGGTGGGTGAGGGCCGGGGCGACGCAGGCGAGCAGCAGCAGGCCGGCAAAGGCCCCCCAGAGATTTCCGCGTCCGCCGGAAATCGCCACGCCTCCGACGACCACCGCGGCGATCACCTTGAGTTCGAGTCCCATGCCGGAGAGCGGCTGCACCTGCGGGGATTGCACGATGTTCATCATCGCGGCGAGGCCGGTGAGGGCTCCGATGAAGACGAAAACGAGCAACGTCACGAGTTGCGGCCGGATGCCGGCGAGCCGCGCCGCCTCGGCATCGGTGCCGACCGCATACACAAACCGCCCGGCGGCGAGGTGCCGCATCCCCAGCCCGAGCGCCACCAGCAACGCCAGCGAGGCTCCGACCAGCAGCCACTGGCCGGTTGCCTGCGGCAGGCCGAACCACTGCACCGCGTCCGGCATGTTCACAAACTCGCCCTGGCGCACGAGGTTCAACCCCTGGCGGAGCGTCACCATCGTCGCGAGCGTGACGACAATCGACGGCAGCCGCAGCCCGGCGACGAGGATTCCGTTCACCGCACCGAGGAGCGCGCCGAGCGCCGCCGCGGCCGGCAGCACGAGCGGGAGCGGCCAGCCGCGGGCCGCGAGCAATCCGGTGCACACGCTGCACACTGAAAACACCGAGCCCACCGAAATGTCGATTTGCCGGCAGATGATCACGAGCGTCATGCCGCACGCGACGACGAGGGTGGGAGCTTCGCGCGTGAGCAGGGAGAGCAGGGGTTGGGGCTGGAAAAAGGCCGGGGCGAAGATCGCCATCGCCACGAGCACGACGCCCAGGGCGGCCACCACCGAGATTTCGCGGAAGTAGCGGTTCATGCCGCGCCTTTCTCCACCTGCCCGAGCGCGGCCGACATCACGGTGTGGGCATCCGCGGTGCCGGGCAGCACGGCGGTCAGCGTGCCGCCCCGCATCACGCCGATGCGATCGCTCATGCCGAGCACCTCGGGCAGGTCGCTGGAGATCAGCAACACCGCCAGACCCTCTTTCGCCAGCCGGCGGACAATCTTGTGAATTTCACTCTTCGCGCCGACGTCGACGCCCTGCGTCGGTTCGTCGAGGATGAGCACCTTGGGTTTCGTCGCGAGCCACCGGGCGAGGGATACTTTCTGCTGATTGCCTCCCGAGAGGCTGGCACCGGGAGCCGTCGGTCCCGTGCACTTCACCGCGAGATCGCGGATGTAGTCGAGTGCGAGCGAGCGCTCGGCTCCAAGGCGCAGCCAAGTGCCGGGGAAAAGCCGGGGATGGATCGCCATCGTCATATTTTCCTCGATCGGCAGCTCGAGCACAACGCCATGACGGCGCCGATCCTCGGGCACGTAGGCGATGCCGCGGGCGACCGCCTCCTGGGGCGAGGGCAGGACGACGCGTTCGCCGTTGAGCGTGATCTCGCCGGCATCCGCCGGTGTCAGGCCGAACAGGATGCGCGCGAGCTCGGTGCGACCGGCGCCGACCAGGCCGGCCAGCCCGAGGATTTCTCCGGCGCGGACCTCGAGGCTGACTCCGCGGACGCCGGAGACCGCACAACCCACGTCGCGCAGCGCGAGCACCACGGGGCCCGGAGTCGCCTCACTGGGAGGATAAATCTGCGTCATCTCCCGGCCCACCATCAGGCGGATGAGGCTCGCCTCGTTCATCTCGCCGACCAGATGGGTGCCGACGCTTTCCCCGTCGCGCAGCACGGTCACGCGATCGGCGAGCGAGAAAATCTCCTCGAGGCGGTGCGAAATGTAAATGACGCCGACGCCACTCTGCCGCAGATCGCGCACCACGGCGAACAGCAGGTGTTGTTCCTTTTGCGTCAACGAAGCCGTCGGTTCGTCCATGATCACGATGCGGGCGCCGGCGCCAAGAGCGCAGGCGATTTCGACGAGTTGCTGCTCGGGCATGGAGAGCGAGCGGACCTCGGCGTCCGGCCGGATCTCGGCGCCGATTCGCCGGAGCAGTTCTTGGGCGCTGTTCTGGCGCCCCGCCCAGTCGACCTTGCGCAGGGCGGCGCCGGACTCGAGCCGCAACCCGATGTTTTCCGCCACGGTGAGATCGGGAAAGAGCGCGGGCTGCTGGTAGATGCACGCAATGCCGAGCCGGTGGGCGGCCGCCGGAGTGAGCCCGGCCACGCGTTCGCCGCCGACGGTGATCGTGCCCGCGTCGGGCTGGTGGGCGCCTGTGACGATTTTGATCAGCGTGCTTTTCCCGGCGCCATTCTCGCCGAGCAACGCGTGGACTTCGCCCGCGCGTAGATCAAAGTCGACTCCGCGCAACGCCCGGGCGCCGCCAAACGACTTCGCGAGTGCGCGGAGTTCGAGCACCGACCCTCCTGTACTCTGCGAAACGTACATGCAGCGGGCGAGAACTGATGGTGGCGGAGCGGATTGGTCGAGCCAAATCACTCCGCGGGTCGACCGTCCTTGGCCGCATCCGCCGCGCGCAAGGGCGCCAGATCGGGATCGGTCGCGGCGAGAGCGGCAAAACGGGCCTCGAGTTCGATGGCGCGGGCGACGCGCCGGCGCGCGGTGGCGAGATCGCCACGCTGACAGGCGTAGCATCCGAGATTGAATTGAATGGTCGGCTCCTGCGGATGGTCCTTTTCGGCTTTGATCAGAATTATCTCGGCGGCGGCGAGGGAGTCGGCGCGGCGGGTCGCATACGCCAGAGTGATCCAGACCGCGGCGTCAGCGGCGTCGCGCTGGACCAGTTCGCGGGCCAGTTCGCGCACCGCTGGCCAATTTTGCTGCTCGTGCAGCACGGCGAGTCGAACGGCGACGGCTTCCGTGGTCTCAGCGTCAGTCCCGGAGATTTGCGCCAGTTCCGCCGCGGCTTCGGCAACCATGCCGAGCCCGAGGTAGCCTTGGGCGTGGGAGAGATGGCGCTTCGGCAGCATCGACGGGCAGCGAAGTGGCTGGCGGCGTTGTGGTCAACAGCCCGCATGCTCACATCTTTCACCCGGGCGGCACTGCGGGTTTACGCGGTGATCGAACGGAGGGGCGCTATCCCAAGCGCCCGGCTCGTCGTCGACGGCGGTTGCACCACCGCCGATCCCACCTGCGCATTCGCGCGGGAATTGGAAGCGTCCCGCGCCAGCGCCCTTGACCGGCCAAGCACTACGTCTTTGGCGGGCCGCCGAAATGCGCCCGGTACGAGGCGTAGGCGGTCATGTCGGCGAGCATGGCGTCAACGGTCGCCGCGAGCGGCTCGATTTTCACGAGTCCGGAAAAGACCGCCTTGTCACCAATCGCGTCGCCGAGCACGTACGCCGGGCGTTGCGTGATCTGGTGGGCGAAAAACTCCTGGGTGCTCGCGGCAATCCGGGCCTCCACTTCGGCCGATTCGGCGCGGGCGCGAAGCTGGCGGGCGTTGACTTTCCTGCCCCCGGCCTTCACCGCCACGGCGACCGCGACCTCCATGCGGCCGACCTTCAGGCCCTCGCGCTCGCCGGCGTGGGACAGGGCGAGCCGGATTTCGTCGCCGTGGAAACCGAAGTCCTTCGCGGCCTCGGCGACGTAGCTTGCCGCCGGGTAGGAGCCGGAGGCGACCGGCTCGAACCAGCCCGAGTTGAGCATGAACGGCGAACGAACGACGGTGCCGCTGCGGCGGTAAAACCATTCGCATTGTTCGCGCGAGGCTTGGTCAGCAGAATTCATGGGCGCATTCCGGTTCGGGCAAATGGCCAAGGTTATGATATAGGGCCACCTCCATTGCCCTATAGGTTCGGAAACCATATGAGCGTCTGGTCACCACTCGGACTTTATTGTTCAAGCCT
>SXSC01000101.1 GCA_005792355.1 Opitutaceae bacterium | reverse complement strand
TTGAGCCGGGGTGATCATGGGGTCTGCGTAAAGGCCCCAAGCACTACCGCTCACGCAGGCCGGCGCCCACGTAAAACCAGATACTTACGTGTCGGGTTCTAGTTGGCGCCGCTGTCGAAGATGAACTGGCGTTCTACAGACCACCGCCCGCTTCATCGCGCGTCACGTCGGGGCAGAGCGAAATAGTGGACGATGGGGCACGCCGAATACGCAGAAGATCATGCACCGCCCAACCCACTCGGGAATTCTCCGAATCACACCAGACGGATACGAAAGCTGCTGGCTCGAAGTTTGTCGCTTACATCCGGCAAATCAGGAGTTCGCGTTCATAAACCATTTCCTTCGGCAGGCGGTCGTGCAAATCGACAAAAAGTTCCTCATGACCCATCACCTCAGCGCGCCACAGCGATCGGTCGAAAGCCTGCAACTCGTCAAAGGTCTGTTTCGAAAAATCCATCCCGGTCCAATCGATGTCTTCGAACCGTGGCACCCAGCCAATGGGGGTCTCTTTGCCGAGGGCCCGGCCACGAACCCGGTCGACAATCCACTTAAGTACGCGCATGTTCTCGCTGAACCCAGGCCAGAGAAATTTTCCGTTCGCGTCTTTCCGGAACCAGTTGACGTGGAATATCCGCGGCGTCTCTGAGAGCAATTTTTGCATGCCGATCCAGTGCCGGAAATAGTCGCCCATGTGGTAACCGCAAAATGGGAGCATCGCCATGGGGTCACGGCGCACCTTCCCGACCGTGCCGGCTGCGGCAGCCGTCATTTCTGATCCCATCGTAGCACCGACGTATACTCCTGTGCTCCAATTGAATGCCTGATAAACGAGAGGCATGGTTGTAGCCCTGCGACCGCCAAAGATAATGGCGCTGATCGGAACGCCGTTTGGATTCTCCCACGCCGCGTCGATGGTGGGGCACTGCGAGGCAGGGGCTGTGAAACGCGCATTCGGATGTGCCGCCTTTGCCCCGGTGTTTTTCCCGATCTCTGGCGTCCAAGGCTGGCCGCCCCAGTCCGTAAGTTTCGCCGGTGGCTCGTCGGTCATGCCCTCCCACCAAACGCCTCCCTCCGGCGTAAGTCCGACGTTGGTGAAAATCGTGTTCTTGGCGAGTGAAGCCATTGCGCTTGGATTGGTCTTCGCTGAAGTACCCGGCGCTACGCCAAAGAACCCTGCCTCCGGGTTGATGGCACGGAGCCGGCCTTCTGCATCGGGTCGGATCCAGGCGATATCGTCTCCAACCGTCCAAATTTTCCACCCCTTCTTTGTGAATGGCGCTGGCGGAATCATCATCGCGAAGTTCGTCTTGCCGCAGGCACTCGGGAATGCAGCCGCCACGTAGGTTTTTTCTCCCTTCGGATCCTCGACACCAAGAATCAGCATGTGCTCTGCCATCCAGCCCTCGTCTCGCGCCATGTTGGAGGCGATACGAAGCGCAAAGCACTTCTTGCCGAGCAAGGCGTTGCCGCCATAACCAGATCCGTAGCTCCAAATCTCGCGGGTCTCGGGAAAGTGGACGATGTACTTCTCCTTGTTGCACGGCCAAGGGACGTCTTTCTGGCCGGCCGCCAGCGGCGCTCCCACCGTGTGCATGCACGGCACCACGCGCTTTTCCGCCTTGTCGATCTCCTTGAACACCGGGAGGCCAATCCGCGCCATAATTCGCATGTTCACCACAACATAAGGCGAATCTGTCAGCTGCACGCCGATCTGCGACAGCGGCGACCCAATCGGACCCATGCTGTACGGCAGCACAAACATCGTGCGACCGGCCATGCAGCCGTCAAAAAGGCCACGCAGTTTTTTCCGCATCTCGAACGGATTGACCCAATTGTTCGTCGGCCCGGCCCCATCTTTGGAAAGTGAGCAGATATAGGTACGGTCTTCGACCCGCGCGACATCGTTCGCGTCGCTGCGGGCATAATGGCAACCAGGCCAGAGCTTCTCGTTCAGCTTGATAAACGTTCCACCCCTCACCATCTGCGCACACAGGGCATCATTCTCCTTTTCGGAACCATCAACCCAATGAATCGCAGCGGGCTTGCAGAGATCGGTCATCTTTTCGACCCAGCGCAGGAGGTGCTTGTTCTCGGCCAGAGGCTTGGTGGTATGGTTTTTTCTCATCGCGAACAAAAATCGTGGGACGGCAGAGCAACAAGTAAATGGGAAAGGTGAGGTGGACCCATCGGTTGCCAAACTGTCGCCGGAAATTGGCGCCATGCCTGCGGCTGATCGAAACCGGCCCCCCGTAATTTTTCACCCACGGTGCGACCACTCCACCGAGCCGACTCCCCGCCTTGATCCGTTCTGCATCGCAACGACGTCTCCTCGATCCCAGTCTTCGGAGATGAACAAACTCTGCATCTTCGTCGGCACGACCGTGGGCGGATACGTCGGATGGGCGATCGGCGAGGTGCTGGGCCTGGGTTTCGGCTGGTCGTTTGTCCTGAGCAGCATCGGCAGCATCGCCGGCGTCTATGCGGGATGGAAACTGGCGCGGAAACTGGAGTCATAAAAAAGGCGAGCCTCGCGGCCCGCCTTTGAAAAACGAAGATCGTCGCTCAGAGTTTCTTGGTGACCTGCAGCGAGTAGGTGCGACCGCGGGCCATCGAATTGTAGACCGAGATTTCGTAGCCCGAGGAATTACCACCCGCGAGCGGCGGCTCGGTGTTGAACAAGTTGTTCACGCTGAAACGAACATCCATGTCGGACAGCCAGCGCTTTTGCGACGCCACGCGATACGACAGGAAGGCGTTGTAGCTCTTCGAATCATGCACCACATAACGGTAGGAATATGCTCGGTTACTAAAGATCGGTTGGATGTAGCCGGGCGAGCCCAACGCCTCATAGGTCGAGCGATCGGTCGTTGTGCCCACATCGGTGAAACTGCCGATGTAATACATCGCGAGGCCGGCGCGCCATTGGTTTTTCCGCCAGGCGACGCTGGTCGCGCTGCGCCACTTCGGGGTCGCACCGCCCACGTTGGCGCTGTTGCCATCGAGGTAGTTGATGCGCGCGCCGCCCGCGGCGGCGTAGACGTGAAAGTCATTCATGCGCGTCCAGTTCGTGTTGAACGTGAAATTGCCGATGGCCAGTTGCGGGAAGCGATACTTCAGATCGAAATCGTAGCCGTTCACGAACTGTTCGGCACGATTGTAGTAGCTAAGGTCGACCGTGACGATCGAGCCGACGACAGCCCGCTGGGCGCCGGGAGCCACGCGGGCGTTGTAGGCGGCAAAAAGATCGCGGTCCGCCTGCGTCACCGGCAGGCGCGTGACCGTGCTGCCCTTGTAGCCGGCGGTGCCGGAACCCAAGTCGATGGTGTTAATGGACTGACCCGCGGCGAGCGCCGCCTGGGTCGCCGCCACGAGCGCATCTCTATCAACCGCGATGCCACCATCGGCTGCGATCACGTCCTTTTGGCGGATTTCCCAATAATCCACGGAGACCGAGAGCCCTTTAATGAGGGGAACTTCCACCACCAGACCAGCCGACTTCCCGGTGGCCCTTTCCGGTTTGAGGTTGGGATTGCCCTGCGAGACGCTGCGGCGATTCGCCGAGCCATCGGCGGTGAGTTGCGTCACGTTGCTGCGATAGCTGTCGACGGCGGTCAGGCTGCGAACAAACGAGCCGGTGAAGAGTTGGGCGAGATTGGGCGCATGGAAACCCTGATTGAACGAAGCGCGCACCATCGACCAGCTGGTCGGGCGCCAGTTCACCCCGTATTTCGGCTTCGTGGTGTTGCCAAAATCGGAGTAACGCTCGTGCCGCGCGGAGGCGGAAAGTTCGAGGGACTGCACCAGCGGAAGGCGGTACTCCCGGCCCACGATCGGGATGATCGTCTCGACATAGCCCGCCGAGACGTGACGGTTGCCATGCGTATCGGAGTTGGGCGAAAAACTGATGAAATCGTTGTTCACCAAATCAAGTCCCGAACCGGGAGGGTTGAGACCCGCGTAGGGCGGCCGCCAGTCGTCGTAAGCCTCGTAGCGGAATTCGCCACCCACGGCCGCGCTGATGCTGTTGCCGCCCCAGATCTGGAACAGTTCGCCAGCGGTACGAAGATCGTAGCTGCCAAGTTTGGTGATGCCGTTCCGAATAAACGGAGCGCTGAACGTCGCGATGACGCTGGCGGGCGACTTGTAATCACCCGTGACGACCAAGGCGCCGTTTTGGACGGCAAACGTGCGGCCGAAGGGATTGTAAGCCTTCGTCGGGTCCGTCTGGCTGACCGCCGCCCTGAAGAAACTCCGGCGCGAGGCACCCGCCTCGTGCTCAATCGCCCGCGCCACCGAGTAGAGCGCGGCCGATTCCCAGGTCCACGAACCGGCTAACTTGCCACGCGCGCCCAGGACGCCGCGATAGACGTTGTTGGTCACAAAGTCGGTGCGTGACGGGATATCGACGAAACGCTTGTTCGTGATCGAGACGGACGCGGGCGTGCCCGTGAGCCGCGGCGTGCCGTCCGCATTCGGGGCCCCCGTGGGCGACCAATGGCGACTGCCGAACGGATTGAAGGGATTGTTGACCGACACGACGGTTAAGCCGTCAAAGGTCGCCGAATACTGGTCGGGCTCACGCACCGTCTTCGAGTTGGATTGGTAAAGGCTGAGATCGCTGAAAAGCGTGATGCGGTCGCTCAAGTCGTACTCGGCGCGGGCAAAAATATTCGTGCGGGCATTTTCCGGCTGGATGATGCGATGCGCACTGTTGCTCCAATACCAATCCCGTCCCGGGCCGGTCGCCGCTTTCGGCGGCGCCGCCTGGGCGAAACCGACCCCGCCCCCGGCGAGCGGAGTGATGACGAAATTCCCGTTCGCGTCAGCCATCGCGGCCGGCACGCCGGCCGGGCGCGCACCGGCGAACGTGGCGGGATTGCCAAACGCGTCGGCGACGCCGGGCGTGCCAACCCTATATTGGCCGTAGGCGCTCGAAGTGGAACGGAGGTTGAACGTGTTATCCGTAACGATATTCCACGGCGCTGGCGCCCTGCTGGTATTGTCACCATCGCCGCCGAAGGGCCGGTCGCGAATAAAGATCGGCTCACGGCGGTAGTAGTCGGCGGAAATCATCGCCCGACCTTTGCCCTTCGAAAACTCAAGGCCGTGCGTCAGTGTCGCGCGGTATTCCTGGCCGTCGCGATACGCGGTCTGACCGTAGCGAAGCGACAATTCCGTGCCGCGAAAATTGCGCTGCATGTTGTAGTTCACAACCCCCGCGACTGCATCGCTACCGTAGATGGACGACGCACCATCGCGGAGGACTTCAACACTTTCCACTCCGCGATTTGGCATGATGTTGACGTTGGTCGACAGCGTCGGCGTGCCCGCTTCACCCTGCGTGATGGGATGCGGGACCACGCGACGGCCATTCAAGAGAATCAGCGTGTTGCTCGAGGCGAGGCCGCGCATGGAGATAGTGGCGTTATCGCCGCGGGCGGTGGCCCCGGTGACGGCCGCTTCGTTGCCCGGCAGACCGGTAATCTGCGGGAGCGCGGTGAGCAAATCCGAGGTCTGCGAGGCATCGCGCACCTCCATCGCGGCCGCATCGATGACGGTCACCGGCAGCACCTTCTCCACTTCGAGTCGCTTGATGTTGGAACCTGTCACGGTAAACGCTTCGAGCTTCACGGTCTCGGCGCGAGTGGAGGCGGTCGAAGTGGACGGCGCAGGGGCGGTTTGCGCGGGGAGCAGCGAGGCCAGGGCCAGCGCTGCTGTGATCGGAATCGCTCGCAGCCAGTTCTTCGTATTCTTTTTCAACAAGGTAGCAGGTTCAATGACGTCCAACCGGCGGCAAGTTGATTCGGCAGCCCGCAGCGGGCGAGCAGATCTTTCTCGAAATCTGCCGCGCTGGGCAGTCGCCGTGACGCGCCAGCCCAGGCCAATCGCAGTCGAACCCAAGTTTGCTTCAGAGGTCGGAGCGCGAACCCGGCGCGGCAACCGTCGCAGCCGTCGTCGTGACTTTCGGCGGATGCACCAGAATTTCCGCCGCGAGCGTCGGATCAAAATCTCCATTCCATTTGGCCACGACGAGCGTGGCCACGGTGTTGCCAATGAAATTCGTGATCGCTCGCGCCTCTGACATGAACCGATCCACTCCGAGAATCAGCGCGAGGCCGGCCACCGGCACGTGGCCCGTTGAGGCAAGTGTCGCGGCCAGCGTGATGAAGCCGCTGCCGGTGACGCCCGCCGCGCCCTTCGAGGTGAGCAACAACACTCCGACCAGGCCGAGTTGGTGGCTGAGCGAAAGCGGCGTGTCCGTCGCCTGAGCGATGACCATCGCCGCCATCGTCAGGTAAATGCACGTGCCATCCAGGTTAAACGAGTAACCCGACGGCACGACGATGCCGACCACGGGCCGCGCGCAGCCGACCCGCTCCATTTTCTCCATCAAGCCCGGCAGTGCCGACTCCGATGACGACGTGCCGATCACAATCAGCAATTCCTCGCGAATGAACTTCAGGATTTTCCAGAGACTGAAGCCGAACGCCCGCGCGATTCCGCCCAACACCAAAACAATGAAAAGCCCGCACGTGAGGTAGACGCAGAGCATCAGCTTGCCCAGCTGCGCCAGCGTTCCGATCCCGTAGCGGCCAATCGTGAACGCCATCGCCCCGGCCGCAGCCAGCGGCGCCACGCGTGTCACGATCGAGACAATCCCAAAAAAAACGCGGGCCACTTCGTGCAGCAGATTGATGACCGGCCGGCCATGATCTCCGAGCTTGCCCAGCGCCAGCCCAAACAGCACCGCCAGGAGCAGCACCTGCAGGATTTCCCCCTCCGAAAACGCGCTGACAAAGGTCTTCGGAATGATGTGCATCAGGTAATCGACCGTGCTCATCCCCTTCGCCGCGCTCGTGTAGCCTGCCACCGATTTGGCATCCAGCGACTCCGGCGTCGCGTGAAAACCCGCGCCCGGCGTGAAGACATTCGCGACAACCAGCCCGATGATCAACGCGATCGTCGTGACGATCTCAAAGTACAGGAGCGCCTTGAACCCGACGCGGCCGACCTTTTTCAGGTCCCCCATCCCCGCCAGCCCGACCACGACCGTCGTGAAGATGATCGGCCCGATCAGCATCTTCACCAGATTCACGAACGCATCGCCGAGCGGCTTCAGCTCCGTCCCAAACGCCGGCCAGAAAAATCCGATCGCCCCGCCGACGACAATTCCGAGCAGGACTTGAAAATACAGGTGTCGAAAAATGCGCATGGGGTCGGGTTGAGAAGCGGGGCGGCCAACTAGGAACGGAAAAACAAAAAATTCAAGAGAACTGAACTCAAGCCGTCACTTCATCGGCTCCACGTGCACCGTCACGTCGCTGATTCGGTGCGCCGCTGAACCGATCAGCGCATCCTTCACGGCGTGCGCGATGTCATGCCCGGCGCGCACCGTCAGGTCGCCATCGACGCGCACCTGGATGTCGACGAGATGCGTGAGCCCGCTCTTGCGCATCCGCACCTTGTCGAGCGCCCGCACACCGGGCACGGACAGCGCCAGGGCCCGCACCGCCTGCTCGAAGGGCTCGGGCGCCGCCGAGTCCATCACATCGCCCAGTGCCTTGCCGAGCATGCCCCGGCCGTTAAAGGCGATGATCGCACAGCCAAACAGCGCCGACCAGTCGTCGGCCGTTTCCCAGCCCTCGCCGCCCCACAGCGCGAGGCTGATTCCAATAAACGCCGCCGCCGAGGTCATCGCATCGGACCAGTGGTGCAGAGCCTCAACTCCGAGCGCGGTACTCCCCGCCACCTCTCCGGCGGTGCCCAGCCGGCGCGAAAACCGCAGCTTCGCCAGGACCACCCCGGCGAGGACCAGCAAGGTCCACCAGGCCGGCCCTTCGTGCGGGGTGATGATTTCCCGCACCGCGTGCACCGCGATCCAACCGGCCATCACGAAGATAAACAGCGCAACCACCAGACCCGTCAGCGGCTCCGCCTTGCCATGGCCATAGGGGTGGTCGGCATCAGGCGGTCGCGCGGCCACGCGAAATCCCGCCCACACCAACGCCGAAGAAAAAATGTCGAGCAGCGACTCCGCCCCGTCCGCGATCAACGCGTAAGTGTTGCCAAAAATGCCCCCGGCAAACTTCACCGCCGCCAAAACGGCGTTGAGGAAAATGCCCCGCAGCACCAGCCGCGCGCTGCTCTCGGCATCACGCTGCGCGACGGCATGTGGGTTGAGAAGTTCGGAAGGCACGGGACGAGGTTGCCGGGCAACGCGTCCAGTTCAAACCGTTACACGAACCCGGTTGCACGCCAAATAACAGGCTCAGACCTGAATGGCGCTTCCCGTGATGCTTTCAGGCAGAAGGGCCCATTCCTCTACCGTCAGATACGTGGGCTTTCGCTGGCCTCTGGTCCACGTGACGTGCCGGTCGCTGGAGGAATACAACCGGCTCACGGCCACCCTGGCGCAGTCCGGTTGGATTGGCGAAGGCTACGTGCAGGACCGCGGCCCGGGTGCTGGCGGACCCTGCTACCAGTGGACCCGCAAAGTCAAAGGTAAGACCGTCAGTGTCGCTCTCTCCAAAGAGCAATACGAGTGGCTAAACGCAGCGATCACCAACTGGCACCCCGTGCAAGTGACGCTCCGCCAAATGCAACGGCTCAGCCGCCGAGTGCTCTTCACCACAGTCCCCGACATCGAGCGCCGCAAAACCGCTCAGCAGGAAAACTATGGGACTATCCCAAGCGCCATTCACCACGGACTTCGCGCCCGCCACCAACATGCTCGCCCAACCGGGATTCCTCCGACCGGTCACCGATGCGTTGCGCGACGCCCAGCACTGCGCCGAGGATCGGCACGGTTTCGCCCCGCCAGACCGCGACAATCTCCAGCTGAGCAAATCCCTCCAGCTGCGGCGGCGCGGAAGCCGGCAGGCTTTCCGACGCGGTTCACCATCCATCACCGTCCTCCGCCTTTCACCTCTGCCCGCCCACGAATCGCGATCCGATCAGTCACAAAAAAGCGCATTGACGGACAAGCCCCACCCACCCCTCCCATCGCTTTTCCTTCTCCACCTCCCCACATGAAATCCACGCTTTCACTTTTCCGCCGGGCCATGACGCTCGCGCTTTTCACCGCCGGGCTCGCCGGACAGGAAGTTACGCCCGCCCTCAACGACACCGACCCCGGCCTCCGCTCCATCTTCGCCGATCGAGGCGCCCCTGATTCGCGCGAGCAAGACCTTCGTTCCGCTCCGGATTATCTCTTCCCGCGCAGGGGAAAATCCAGCGCGACAATCGCCACGGGCATCCCCTATGTCGCCATCGCGGAAGTTGCCTACGGCGTCACGGACCGTTTTTCTGTCGGCGTGCTGGGCGGGATCGTGCCGCACAACCCGGGCTACGGGTTGCGCCTTCGCTATCTTCTCGCGCAGCCCTCCGAGGATTTCCGCGTCCATCTAAAAATGCCGGTCATTTACTACCCCAAGGCCAAATCCCTTGGCTGCCCCGAATGCGAACCATGGTTTCTCGCCTGGCCGGCCGTGAGCGCGGAATGGCGGCGCCCCTCGGGCACGCGGTGGTGGGTCGGGGCGGGCCTGGTCGCCACCGCGTGCCAGGACACCGTTTTCCGCCGCGAAAACAAGGCCATGGAAACGGGTGGCGGCATCCAGGAGGGGACGTGGAACACCCTCCAGTTCGGCTTGAGCAAACCCCTCACGCGGAAACTCGCCTTCCAACTTGAGGTCGCCCCAGTGCTCAAGGGTTTCCGGCTCGCCCCGCGCGGCAACTGGGTCGGTGGCCCGCCGGTGATCCTGACCACCGGACTCTCCTATTCGTTTTAGTCACCGTTTCGCCTCCCCGTCCGCGTCGAAGCACCACCGTCGAAAAAAGTATTCTCGAACCCTGCGATCCGTTTTCTTTCAAAACCTCGCTTTGCCTGTTGGACCCCCCACCCGCCGCACTTCACCCCGTCTCTCCGTCTCTTCCTCTCTCCCTCTCCCTTTTCCACCATCCCCATGAAATCCACGGCCTCCGTCCAGTGTCTCCGCGCCGGCCTGCTGGCGCTCGCTCCCGTCGTCCTCTCGGCTCAAGACATCATCCTGCTCGAGAAATTCGAGGTCACCTCCCAAAAACGCGTCCAGACGATTTCCGACGTCCCCGTACCGATCACCTCCTACTCCGGCTCGTTCCTCGAACGCGCCGGCATCAGCGATTACAAGGGCCTCGCCCCGCTCGTACCCGGGCTGTTCATCCAGGAGCAGTCGCCCAACAACCCCGGCATCAACCTGCGCGGCATCACCACCGACAGCGGCGATCCTCGCAGCGAAACCCGTCTCTCGATTTTTCAGGACGGCGTTTCGATCAGCCGCTCCCGAGCCAGCGTCGTCGAGCTGTTCGACCTCGAGCGGATCGAAGTCCTCAAGGGCCCGCAAGGAACTCTCTTCGGCCGCGGGGCCGAAATCGGCGCAATTTCCATCGTCCAAAACAAGGCGAAAAACGAATCGTCCGGCTCGTTCACCGCCAGCTTCGGTGATTTCAGCGACCGCCGCGCGTCCGGCCATGTCAACACTCCCGTCAGCAAGGACCAACTCTTCGCGCGGTTCGCCTTCACGTGGCGCGAACGCGACGGTTTCCTCGACAATCTCGCCGACGGCTCGACGCTCAACGGCAAGCAGACCACGGCCCTGCGCGGTGCGGTGCGCTGGCAGCCCTCGGCGCAAACCACGCTCGACGTCGTCGCCAACTGGCAGCACGACACACCGCCCGGCACCGCCTTCAAGAGCGGCGTCATCCCGACCTCGCGCGGGGACACCAACCACTTCACCGCGGCGGAACTCAACCGCGGGAGCGCGCTCGGCACCGATCGCACGGTTGGCGGCGTCACCGCCATTCTCGAACACACCCTGAGCCCGGCGTGGTCGATCACCGGCATCACCGGCTGGCGCCAGTACGATTCGTACGAGAACTTCGACGCCGACGGCGCCCGCATCAACCTGCTGGAGTTCGCGGAGGATTCGCGCGGCCGGCAGTTCAGCCAGGAAATCCGGCTCAATTTCAACGACGGTGGCCGCTTTTCCGGATTCGCCGGCGTGGGCTTCTTCCACGAAAACGGCGCGACCCGTGTTCCGTTTTACACCGACGAGCGCCAGCTCTGGCCGTTCCTCTCCGGGTCGTTTCGCGACAACCTCCTCGGCTCCGGCCTGCCGGCCGTGCTCGTGAACGGCGCGGTTCCCGCCGCCAACCCCTTCGCGCCCCAGGCCGCCCTGCCGTTGACGTTCGCCGCGTTCAACAATCCCGCGCTGCCACCGCAGCTTCGCGCGCTGGCCGGTCTCGCCGGCGTCCCGCTCCGCCCGAGCCGCACCGATGAATACATCCAATCCGGCCGCACCCGCGCCACCGATCTCTTCCTCGACGGTTCCTGGCGCGCGACCGACCAGCTCGAACTCACTGCGGGGGTGCGCCTCACTCGCGAAAAAATCGACTCCGGCTACGAGGCGAACAATGGCAGCGTGCCGACCCTCGGTTTTATCGTGAATGCGATTCCCGGTTATCCCTATCTTCCCACGACCGGTCGCCGCAGCGCGAGTCAGTCATCCTCGTCATGGGACGGTCGACTCGTCGGCCGCTACAAAATCTCCAAGACGCTCAACGCCTACGCCAGCATCGCCCGCGGCCACCGGCCGCGCAGCCTCCTGCTCGACTCGACCACGACCACCGCGGTGCGCGAGGAAAACGTCATCAACTACGAGGCCGGCCTGAAGGGCTCGCTCGCCGCGGGCAGGATCCAGTGGTCGGCGTCGGCCTTTCAGTACAACTACTCGCATTTCCAGACCACCGTGCTGAGCCTCGGCCGGTTCACCACCGAAGACGCCGGCAACGCCACCGGGCGCGGACTCGAGTTTGCGTTGCAGGGCCGCGTCAACGAACACGCCAGCGTCTTTGCCAGTTACGGCCTGACCGAGGCCAAATTCGACGACACCGACGACTCCGGCCGCCGCCAGCAATATGCGGGCTTCACGTTCCGCCTTACACCGCGCCACGCGTTCGCGATTGGCGGCACTCTCGCGTCCACCAACGGCGCCTCGGGGCAGTTTTTCGTCACGCCGATATGGAGCTACAAGGCGAAGCACTATTTCGAGGACAACAACGCGTCGTTCGGTTACACCCTCCGGCAGGACGGATACGGCACGGCCAGTCTCCGCGCCGGCTGGCGCTCGCCCAAAGGACGCTGGGAAATCACCGCCCGCGCCGAGAATCTCTTCGACCAAGCGCACCTGATCGACGCCGGCAACACCGGCGGCTCGTTCGGCATTCCGACCTTCGTCGCCGGTGAGCCGCGCCACCTCGGAATCCAGACCACCCTGCGGTGGTAAGATCGGGTCGCTTGGCAACCCGTCAACCCACGCGACGGACCCGCCCTGACGGCCGGTTTGGACAGCTATATTCGACTCAACAATCGTCCGCGGTTCGATGGAAGGCCGACCTCTGCGTCGGCCGGGGCCCGGGCGGAGCCGGGCCCTCCAAGAATGCGCAACGAATCACGACGCGGATGCCGCGGATAGTGCACGCGGCGGCCGGCCTCCAGCGCGATCGTCTCGGCGGCCGTCCGGATCCGTCCGGTCACCCCACGCACATACGTCTTGAAGTCTTTCCACATCACGTCGGCGTGCTGCAAATATGCCGACATGATCTCCGGCTGGTAGAGCGCGCGCAACGAGCCTTGCAACCGGATCCGGTCGAACCCGTGCACTACGCCCGTGACATCCTTCTCATGGCGTGCCAAAAACTCCTGCACGCCACGGCTGTGGTGGGGAATGGTTTCGTCTTTCATCACGCCGTTCTTACCGCTGCAGTCGTGGCGTTGCCAGCTCGCACGGTGGGTTCACTCCTCCGTGTCTCCCCATCGGCGAGCGGCCATGTCTTGGGGTCCCTTGGTCTTTTGGTCCGTAGTCCGTGGTCCGTCGTCCTGTCGTCTCGTGCCAATCGTCTGCTCTATTCGGTTGCGGCTGCGCCGCCTTGGGGCCTCTGTGACAGAAAAATCACGCACGAACTTTCGCAACGATTGATACCTCGGACTTCGCGCCCGCCACCAACAAGCGCGCCCTGCCCCCGTGGAGATCGTCACGGAAAACGCCGGAGGCAAAAAGATGCGGAGTAAAAAATAAGCGCCGGTTCCGACCGGTTCCATCTTTTCCCCCAGATTTTTTTGCCTTCAACGGCATGCTCGGTGACCTCCCGCCGCGCCCGCTGTCGGGCCGAAAGTCGGTTCGCCTTCGGACGGGCTGTGGTGGAGGTCACGTTGGATCACTGATCCATTTCACCGCGATTCCGCGCATGATTCGGCACACTCCGATGAATCCAATGCCTCAATCCCTGTTTTGCCGCTTCCGCTCCCCCACGCTGTTCGTCATCGCCGCGTTCACGCCACTGAGCGGTCAAGGTCAGATCGCCGCGGCCACGCCCGCTGACTTTGCCCCGCTGGCGTCCCACGTTTTTACCCCTCCGCCCATCCTGAAATCGCCAATGCATTTCGGCCGCCCGCTCGATCGTGGAACGGCCCCAAACGCGAAAATCAACTCCCATCCGGTTTCGGTCGCGCCTTTCGGCCACCGCTCCGTGCCGCACTTCGCACCCGACGCTTTTCTCTCGGGCAAAGGTCTGATCGCGGTCGAGATGCCGTGGGCCACGACCATGCCGGATATTTTCTTCCAGCTGCTGTTCGGCGCTTCCAAGGCACAGGCCGCGACGTGGCTCCACGCCCAAAAAGTGCGGGAGCGCAAAGTAAGGAGAATTCACGACATGATCGACATGGTCGCCCTCACCGATCCCGGACGGGCGCAATCCTATCGCACGCTGATGCATCGGGGGATGCCCGCTTCGCGCTGACACGCCGCCTCGTCCTCCTCGTCCTCCTCGTCCACGCTATCGAGCGCGGCCTGCGCTTCCTGCGACTTGAGGAATCGCGGCTCGGCCTCCGCGACAAGAAACCGGTTGAGACATTTCCCGGCAACGCGCGAAGATCGTTGGTTTCATTCGTGACACCTCGCGTCGTCTCGCCGAGCATCCGGTCTCCCAATACCCCGAGCGGCGCTACCGCGCGAGCGACCATGCCTCCCGCCAATTCATCGAATCGACCTCATCCCAGCGCCGCCGAACAGCTGCTGCCGCTCGTCTACGACGAGCTGCGCAAACTCGCCGCCGCCAAGATGGCGCGCGAGGCGCCCGGCCTCACGCTGCAACCCACCGCCCTCGTGCACGAGGCCTGGCTGCGCCTCGGTGGCGACGCGCAGCCCACCTGGGAGAACCGCGCGCACTTCTTCGCCGCGGCCGCCGAGGCGATGCGGCGCATCTTGATCGACCAGGCCCGCAAGCGCCGCGCGCAACGCCACGGCGGCGGGCAGCAGCGGTTGAACGTCGACGACTTCGAACTCGCCGCCCCCGGCGGCAACGACGACCAGCTCCTTGCGATCGACGAAGTGCTCGAAAAACTGGCCGCCAGGGATCCGGCCAAAGCCGAACTCGTGAAGCTGCGTTATTTCGTCGGGCTCAGCCACGCCGAAGCCGCGCAGGCGCTCGGCATTTCCGAAATCACCGCGAAACGCTGGTGGGCCTACGCCCGGGCGTGGCTGTTCGCCGAACTGGGTTCTCGCCAGGCGAAAACCCGATGATACGTTTTGCGACCAATCCTCGCGCTGGGAAAAAAACCCCATGAGCGTCCCGCACACCCCCAACGAAGAAGAACTTTTCTCCTGCGCCGCGGAATTGCCCGCCGCCGAACGCGCGGCGTATCTGGAAAAGGCGTGTGCCGGCGATGCCGGCTTGCGCGCCCGGATCGAGGCGTTGCTCCGCGCCGATGAGGCGGCACACAGTTTCATGGAGTCCCCGCCCGCAGCGGACCTCGCCGGCGCGCTGACGCAGCAGACGCCTCGAATCGTCGACGACGCCGTCGGCAGCCGCATCGGCCGTTACAAATTACTCCAAAGAATCGGCGAAGGCGGATGCGGCGTCGTTTATATGGCGGATCAGGATACACCCGTCCGCCGGCGGGTGGCGTTGAAAGTCATCAAGCTCGGCATGGACACCAAGGCCGTCATCGCGCGCTTCAACGCCGAGCGCCAGGCCCTCGCGATGATGAATCATCCCAATATCGCCAAGGTCCTCGACGCCGGCGCGACCGAATCCGGCCGGCCGTACTTCGTGATGGAACTCGTGCGCGGCATTCCGATCACGAAATACTGCGACGAAAATCACCTCGCTCCGGCACAGCGGCTCGAACTCTTCATCCAGACATGCCACGCCATCCAGCACGCGCATCAGCAGGGCATCATTCATCGCGACATCAAGCCGTCGAACATCCTCGTCACCTACCACGAAGGCGCACCCGTGCCGAAGGTGATCGATTTCGGCATCGCCAAGGCGGCACAGGGCCGGCTCACCGACCAGACGCTGTTCACGGCCTTCGAACAGTTCATCGGCACACCCGCGTATGTGAGCCCGGAGCAGGCCGAAATGAGCGGCCTCGAAATCGACACGCGGAGCGACATCTACTCCCTCGGCGTACTGCTCTACGAACTGCTCACCAGCCGCACGCCCTTCGATCGCCGGGAACTGCTCGAGCCCGGGCTCGACGAAATGCGCCGCCGTATCTGCGAGCAGGAGCCGATGCGCCCGTCGGCACGGCTGCACGCGCTGGCCCCCGCCGAACAGACGACGGTCGCGCGCCTGCGCGCGGCGGACGTCGACGCGCTGGCCCTCATGGTCCGCGGCGATCTCGACTGGATTGTGATGCGGTGCCTGGAGAAAGACCGCACGCGCCGCTACGAAACGGCGACCGGCCTCGCCGCCGACGTTCAGCGCCATCTGCGCCACGAACCGGTCGCCGCGCGCCCACCCAGCAGCGTTTACCGGCTCGGGAAACTCATCCGGCGACACCGGCTGGCTTTCCTGTCGGGCGGCGCAGTCGTCGCGTCGCTCATCATGGGCCTCGTCGTATCCGCCGTACCGGGGGGGTCCGCCGCCATCATTGTGCTGTCGATTGCCGCGGGGATCACGGTTTCCACCGTGTTGTATTTCCAGGAGCGCCTCGCTGAACGGGAGAAGAATGCGGCGGTGAACCGCGCGCTCCAGGAGAAAGCCGGGGCCGAGCAGGCCCGGGCCGACGAGGCGCGGCTGCGCCTCCAGGCCGAAGCGAACGAACACAAGGCCCAGACCGAGGCGGCCCGAAGCGAGCAGGTGGCCCGGTTCCTGAAGGACATGCTGAAGGACGCCGATGCGCTCGTCGCCCTCGGCTACGATACAAAGTTGCTGCGGGGCATCGTCGACCTCATGGCGGGCCGGCTGCAAACCGACCTGCGCGGCCAGCCCGACGTCGAGGCCGACCTCCGCGAGATCCTCGGCAGCGTTTACCTGAATCTCGATCTCTTTGAGACGGCGGCCGCGATGTTCGCCGAGGCGCTCGCGGTGCGGCGCCGGCTGCGCGGCGCCGAGCACCCGGAGGTCGCCCGTTCGCTCAACTACCTCGGGGTCGTGCTGGGCCGGCAGGGCAAACTGACTGAAGCCGAGGAGATGATACGCCTCGCCGCCGGCATGCAGGAGAAATTGCTGGGGCGCGAGACCCCGGCGGTCGCGGAGTCGCTCGGCAACCTCGGCGTGGTGCTCGCGCAGCAGGACCGGCCGGCCGAGGCCGAGGCGGCCATCCGCGATGCCCTGGCGATGCAGGAAAAACTGCTGGGGCGCGAGCATGTCGATGTGGCGCGATCGTTGAAGAAACTCGGCGCAATCCTGCAGCAGAACGGCAAGCCGACCGAGGCCGAAAACTGCCTCCGCGCCGCCCTCGCCCTCAACCGGAAGCTTCTGGGCAACCAGCATCCCGAAGTGGCGAGTTCCCTCCAGTTGCTGGCGGTCGCCCTCGTGGGGCAGGGCCACAACAACGAGGCCGAGGCGTCTTACCGCGAGGCCATCGCCATCCGCCAGCAGATGCCGGCCGCCGCAGCGCGCTCCTCGGCCAGCCTCGTCGCAGCGCTCGAACAGCAGGGTTCGCTGGCCGAGCTCGACCGGATGCTGTTGCGGACCCTCGATTTCATGCGCGCACGTTACGGCCGGGTGAGCTGGGAGGCCGCGTTCGCCATCGCGCCGCGCGTGCATGCCCTGCTGACCGAGGGCAAATACGCCGAGGCCGAGGCGCCGGCCCGGGAGTGCCTGGCCATCCGGGAACAGCTCCGCCCCGCCAACTGGAGCACGTCGCACATCCGCAGCATGCTCGGGGCCGCCCTCGCGGGGCAGAAGAAATTCGCCGAGGCCGAACCGCTCCTGCTCGCCGGTTATGCGGGCCTGAAAAAATGCGAGGCCGAAGCCACGCTGCCGGCCGAAAACGAAGAGCGCATCCCCGAGGCCGCCAGCCGCCTGGTTCGACTCTACACCGATTGGTGCAAACCCGAACAGGCCGCCGAATGGCAGCAGAAGCTCGCCGAGTTAGGTTTTCGCTCCGCGAAAACCTGATGATACGATCCGCCGCGGATTCTCGCGTTGAAGGATGAACACCCATGAGCGCCCCAATCCCACCGAACGAAGAGGAACTCTTTTCCCGCGCCGCCGACCTGCCCGCTGCGGAGCGGGCGGCGTATCTGGAAAAAGCCTGCGCCGGCGACGCCGCTCTGCGCGTCCGCGTCGAGGCATTGCTGCGAGCGAACGACGCCGCGCGGAGTTTCATGGAGTCCCCGCCGGCGGCGGACCTCGCCAGTGCGGTGACTCACCAGGCGCCGCGCGTGTTTGATACCGCCGTCGGCGAACGCATCGGCCGGTACAAGCTGCTCCAGA
>SXSC01000100.1 GCA_005792355.1 Opitutaceae bacterium | reverse complement strand
GGGCTGCTCGGGTATTTCCTGGACTTTGACAAGCCCGGCTTCGCCAAGGAACTGCGCGAAAAGCTCGATGCACGCGATGCACGGGCAGGGTCCAAGAGGGCGACCGATTTCAGCTACCACCCAGAGGCGCTGAAACTCCTCCTCGAAGAGCTGTGCGTGGAAGCGGGAGTGAAGTTCCAGTTTCACACGAAGGTCTCGGCCGCCTTCAAGGAAGGCAACCGGCTCACCACCATCGTCACCGAGTCGAAATCCGGCCGGCAGGCATGGAAAGCGCCCGTGTTCATCGACACGACTGGCGACGGCGACCTCGGTTTCCAGGCCGGTTGCGCCTTTGAGATCGGCATGGCCGCCGACTGCCCCTGCCAGCCGATGTCGCTCAACGCGCTGCTCGTCGTGAAGGACGCGCAGGCCTTGCGCGAGTTCATCCGCTTCAGCACGCCGAAGGAGGGCGAAAACTCCGACGGCGAGAAGAAGAAACGCATCAAGGACGTGCTCGTCAGCACCGGCCACTCCCCCTCCTACGGCGCGCCGACGATGTGGCATGTCCGGGACAATCTCGTCTTCGCGATGATGAATCACGAATACGGCGTCAAGCCCTGGGACGCCGCAGAGATCACCGCCGCCACCGTCCGCGCCCGCGCGGAGATGAACCAGATGGTGGCGAACCTCCGCCAGCTCGGCGGGCCGTGGGAAGGCATCCAGATCGTCGCCACCGCCGAGCAGATCGGAGTGCGCGACGGCCGCCGCATCAAGGGCCGATTCACCGTGCGTCAGGACGACGTCACCAACGGTGCCCGGCATGACGCCGCCGTGGTGCGGGCCACCTTCCCCGTGGACGTCCATGCTCTCACTGCCGAGGACAACAAACAGTCCGCCTACAACAACCGAGGTTTGAAAACGCGGCCCTACGACATCCCGCTCCGCGCCTTGATCGCCCAAGACGTGGACGGTCTCCTGATGGCCGGGCGCTGCATCAGCGGGGACTTCATCGCGCACTCCAGCTACCGCGTCACCGGCAACGCCGTGGGCATGGGCGAGGCCGCCGGCGTCATCGCCGCCCTGGCCGCCACCTCGAAACGCCTTCCCCATGAAGTCGCCTGGAGCGAGGGCGAGGCAAAGCTGAAAGCCATCGGGCAGCGCGCGTGAACCGCCGCCGGTCGGTTTCTACAATTCCAATGAAGCCGACCTTCACACTCAACACCATGAAACCCACCCTCACACTCCTCACCGCCCTGCTGCTGGCTCCGCTGGCCGCGCTCGGTGCTGCGGGCACACTCACGGTGCCGCTGTGGGACGCGAACACTCCGCTCCCGAAAGCTGCCGAACTGCCGCAGGTGACCGGCGCGAAGTTCTATGTTCTTAAGAAGCCGCGGCCTGATGAAGACGGTTCAAATTTCACGCTCGGTGTTGGGCTCGCCTGGCACAAGGACAAGCTCTATGCGTCCTACGGATTCAGCACATCTGAACAAGAGAACACGGCCGACGAGGAAGCTCATGTCCGAGTCAGTGAGGACGGCGGCAAGACGTGGGGCCAGCCGGTCGCAATGGATGCGGGCGAAGGCAACCTCGGCGTGAGTCACGGCGTGTTTCTCTCGCACGGCGGCAGGCTGTGGGCCTTCATGGGGGCCTTTTGCGACAACTTTTACGGACCAACCTCACGCACTCACACCCGCGGCTACGTGCTGAATGAGACTTTGGGAAAGTGGGAGGCGCAGGGCGTGGTGCTCGATCAAGGATTTTGGCCGATGCAGGAGCCGCAGCAGATGGCCGACGGCAACTGGATCATGTCCGGCGTCCGCATGGCCTTTGGGCTTGGGGTAGTCGGCCATTTGCCCGCAGTCGCAATCAGCCAAGGGGATGACTTCACGAAGTGGAAAATGGTCGTCATTCAAGCAGACAGCAGTCTGGGAACGACGAATTTCTGGGGCGAGTCCACGGTGATCGTGGAACCGACAAAAATCACCAATATCGCTCGCAGATCTGCGGGGCGAGTCCGCGGTTATGCTCTTGTCTCGATCAGTAAGGACCACGGTCGCACCTGGACTCCGGCCGCCGCTTCCAATCTGCCGATGGCGACCCAGAAGCCCTACGCGGGCACCTTGAGCACCGGCCAGCGCTACCTCATCGGCACGATCACTGCCGACACCGACGGCAGGCGTTCGCCGTTAACCATCGCCGTGAGCAAACCGGGCGAGTCACTCTTCAGCCGAGTCTTCCTCATCCGCACGTCGGTCTTCGATGGCACGCCGGGCGTCTCCGCCCAGGACGCTGACTTCTCCTATCCCTACGCCGTCGAGCGCAATGGCCAGCTCTACATCGGCTACACCGACAAAGAACACATCTACAACGAACTCGCCGTGATCCCGGTGAGTAGTTTGGAGATGCTGCCGGGCAAGAAATGAATCGAAGGATGACCGTCAGACCCCCTCTGATAGGGAACTGGATTTTGCGGGAGTTGGGCCGGGTGGGGGTTTGTAGTGACCGCCTCCTCGCCGTGAAGCCCTGCGCAGTCCGGTCCCAGCCAAGTGGCGGCCCGGAAGGAGAAGAGACGGTTGGTCGTGACCGTGCATTTTTCGTCCGCCGCTCGGCGAAGGCCACGCGGTCGGCGACCCGATCGGACCGAGCGAGGCGGCGTGCCGGCGCCGCCGCGGTCATCGAGGATCCGTCTCGGACTTCCTGAGCTCCCGCCCGTAAGCGGCGCGGATCCAATCGCCCCTCGTCCCGCGGCTGCGTTCGTCGAGCGGCAGCGGGAGCCCGATCCGGGCTTCCCCGGCAAGCGTCCGCCACTTTGCCTCCAATTCCGGCTCCAACGGCCGGTTGAGCTCGGCGGCGTGGTGCCGCCAGGCCTGGAAATACTGGCCGTCGATCTGCGGTCCGAGCAGGTCGCGGAAGCTCTTGCCGGGAGGGCGGGCGGCCAGGCCGTGCAGTCCGCCGAGCATGCCCCACCATTGCACCGCGGCGAAGTCCGGATGTCCCGGCGGCACATCGCTCACATAGATCGTCGCCGAGCCCGCCGCATGCAGCCGGCGCTGGAGTTGCGCCACGGATACCCGCCGCACATCGGCGCCGGGACCGGCCTGCAACGCCAGGTGCGCTGCGTGACCCGCCGCCTCGCCGAGCGAGGCCCAAATCGGTTCGTAACGCAGCGCGCAGAAACCGACGTGGGTGGCGCTCACCGGCACCGGCGCGAGCAGGTTGCGCACCTCCTGCGGGACGATCGTTCCGTAGGACACCTGGTAGGCAGGCACCGGATACAGCGCTCCGTAGTTCGTGCCGTGCCGCGTGCCGCCGAAGCGCGGACCGTCGTGCCGGTTGCCGTGGCTGTTGTGGCCATAGTCGCCGCTTGCGATGGAGTCGCGGTGGAGCACGGCCCGGGCATCGTTCGGCGCGTGCCCCGTGTCGTTTTGCGTGAAGAGACGCTGCCCGATCATCCGGCGACCCTCGCGCACATAGATTTGTGGCGGCAGGTGATCGGAGTCGGCAAACTCGTCGCGACAAAGGCCCCAGGTGCGGGCGTCGGCCCGGATCGCCGCGGGCACCTCGGGATCGTTCTGCAGGAAGAACATGATGCCGACGTTCCAGAGGAGATGCTCGGCGAAGATGCGCTGACGCGCCGGAGCGTCGCCCTCGGGCCAGAGCAGTTGTTCGCCGGGGAGTGACATTCGGACCGCGCTCGCGCCAAGATCGTTGGCGTCGTGCTTCTGGCCGGGCAGGGCGGGAGCATGGGCGATCATGATGGCGTCCGGCGAGTGGCCGCCGCTGAAGAGTCGCTTGACGCGCCCGTTGGCAATCAACGGCAGCAGGCCGCTGAAGATCTCCCGACGATAACCCGCCGGGGCGCCGGGGAGGATCCGGTTTTCCGGGACCTGCGTGACAATCAGCCGGAAATTGTAGGCCTGAAGTTCACTGCGGGAGCCTTCCTCCGGGGCGAGGGATTCGTGGAATTCTTCGCGGCTTTCGCCGCCGATCCGGTAGGGAATCTGGGCCGCGGCGATGAGGTCCCCCTCGTAGGTCGCATCGACGAAGATCCCGCCCGCGACCTCGTGTTCGGTGCCGCCGGCGTCGACGAAACGGACTGCCCGCACGTAGCGGTTGCCGGCCGGCCCGCGCATGCGGGCTTCGCGCAGGGTCCACCGGCGTTGCACGCGAATCGCCGGGAATTCGCCGAGCATTTCCTCGAACACCCGCAGGGCCACCTTGGGCTCCGCCTGCGTGCCGCGGAAGGAGTGCTTCACCTCGGGAGAGTCCGCACCGTAGTGCCGGACGTAGTGGGCTTCCACGCGACGCGTGAACTCGTGAAACACGCCGGTGAGTGATTCGAAGGTGCGGAAGTCGGTGTGCGACAGGCCGCAGGTGGCCATGCCGCCGATCCGGTGGGTGGGTTCGGCGAGCACCACCGAGCGTCCATTCCTGGCGGCGGCGAGGGCCGCGGCGATTCCGCCGGGTGTGGCCCCGTAGATCACAACCTCCGCCGGCGCGGGGGCGGCGTGCGACGAAACGACGGCGACGAGCGCCAGCAGCAGCCGGAGGTGTCGGCGAAGGCAAGAGCGGCGGCCGGACAAGGGGGTTCGAAGGGCGGGCATCATGGGCGTTGGCGTATCAGGTGTGTCACGGCGGACGCAAACAGGCGATCTGGGCGCATGTTTCGCCGTTGGCGGGCGGGTTACCTGTCGTTAACCGCTGCGGTCTTCGGCTCGCCCTTGAGTTCGAGCACGACGACCGAGGCGATCGGATCCGGCGCCTGCGCCGGCACGGTGATGACCACCTGATCCTTCGCCGCGGCCACTTTGAGCCGTCTCGCCGGGTCGGCGAGCAGCCAGCTCCGCCCCACCCGGCTGGCGAGCGGCACCTGCAGGCGTCCGTCCTTCGGCCAGTCGAAGACGTGGAGGTAAAGGAGATCCCGGCCGCGGCCCTGCCCGGCGGAGCCGTCGCGAAGTCGGGTGGCACGCCCCCAGTCGAGCTTGCTGAACGGGCTGGCGCTGGTGCCGTAGATCGACTCGCCGTTCACGCGCATCCATGCCCCGATGGCGCGAAACGAGTTGACCGTTTCCTTGGGCACGCTGCCGTCGGCCCGGAGGCCGATGTTGAGCAGGTAGTTGCCACCCTTGCTGGCGATGTCGATGAGGTTGCGGATCAGCACCTCGTCGGACTTCCAGGCATGGTCGTGCTCGCTGTAGCCCCAGGTCGTGTTCAGGGTCATGCAGGTCTCCCAGTCCACCCCCGGCATGCCGGTCGGCGGGATGTGCTGCTCCGGGGTGATGAAGTCGCCGTATTTCGGATCGAGCTGCGTGGCATATCCATCGGTGCCCATGGCCTTCCAGCCCGCCTCGAGGCTGCGGAAGAGCCGGTTGTTCATGGTGATGCCGGGCTGCCTGGCCCGCACCATATTCATGAGATCGAAGGCCCGCCACGCCTCCTGTCCCTGGAAATCCTGGGCGCTGTAATCCCACCAGAGCACGTCGACCGGGCCGTAGTTGAAAATCAGCTCGCGCACCTGGGCGTGCAGGTAGTCGATGTAGCGCTCATGGTTGCGGGTGCCGTTCGGATACGGCGTGCCCCGGAGCGGATGCGGCGCCTGCGTGGAACGGGCGTATTCATACTGGTCGTGATGCCAGTCGATGATCGAGTGGTAGAAACCGACCTTCAGCCCCTCGGCGCGCGTGGCTTCGACGATCTCGCGCACGAGGTCGCGCTGGAGCACCGAGCCGGCGTCAAAGTCGCTCACCTTGGAGTCGTGCAGCGCGAAGCCGTCGTGGTGCTTGGTGGTGAAGACGAGGTAGCGGCAGCCGGCCTCCCTGGCCAGCCGCGCCCACTCGCGCGCGAAGCCGGGCGCCGGCTTGAAGAGCGGAATGGCGCGCTGTGCGTAGGTGTCGGTGTCGGCCTTGACCAGATTCTGAATCCACTCCATCCCCCCGGTTTTAGAGACAGGCTTGCCGTCCCACGTCCCGGCCAGGCCCGAGTAGAGGCCCCAGTGAACGAACATGCCGAAGCGCGCCTCGCGCCACCACGCCATGCGGGCGTCGCGCTGCGCGGCGGTTTCCTGGGCGGCAAGCGGGCCGGCCAGCACGGCGAGGATCGCTGTGGCAGAGAAGAGCAGGGACAGTCTTGATTTCATGGGTGATCGCGGTAGGGAGAATCGGTCGGCAGCAGGCCCGCCGCCCGTGGATCGCGGGCGTAGAGGTCGGCGCGTCCCTACCGCAACGCCGCCGCCACCGCCCGGGCGACCTGCTGGCCCAGCACCTCGTAGCCGCGGGCGTTGAAGTGCACGTCGTTGGGATTCTGGGTGGCCGCCAGCTGCGGTGTGATGAAGCCAAAGAGATCGTTGACGGCGCAGCCGTGTTGCGCCGCCAGCCGGGCCGCGACAGCGTTGCGCTCCACGATTGACTCCGGCGTCTGCTTCTTGGCGTCGTCCCGCGGAATCGGCGTCGTGCTGGCCCAGATCAGTTTCGCCCCGGTCGCCTTGAGCCGAATGATGATCTGCGCGAGTCGGTTCTCGTAATCGGCGAGCGGGGTGCCGCGGTCGTGGATGCCGAAGTTGAAGTGGATCACGTCCCACTTCCCGCGGCCGAGCCAAACATCGAGTTTCTTGAGGCCGTTGGCCGTGGGGCCGCAGTTTTCGGGGGCGCGGTGGACGTTGGCCTTGCCGGCGAGCGCGGCGCGCACGGCGAGGGTGTAACCGCGGGAGACGGAGTCGCCGATGAGGAGGACGCGCGGGAGCTTGGGATCGTCGACGACGAAGTCCCAGGCGGTGGCGGTGCCTTTGACGAAGTCGCGTTTGTGAATCGGGAGGTAAAATCCGTTCCCGAGATTCTCCTGCAGGGTATTTTCCCATGCGTGGCGTTCGGGGGCGAGGGTCGCGACTTTCTGTCGGTAAAGTCCGTCGATGCGTTGATCTTCAGCGGCCTTCTTTGCGGCGGCTTCCGTGGCATTGGTGGGCTCGGCGGCGGCGAGCGCGGAAAAGGCGGCGAGGAGCGCAAAAGTGACGATTGAGGAAAGCTTCATGGTGCGAGAGGTGTGGCTCGAAACGGCATCGTGGCGGCGAGACTGGCCTGGAGAGAGTCTCGGCGGGAGTAAGTCGGCATCGTGATCTTCACCGTGGCCGGCGAATGCGTGGGTGGAGCGTCGGCCTGGCTCAGCGTTTTCGGCTCAGCTGGCGACGTCGAGGCAGATCACCTCGCTGATTGGCACGCGGGCGAGCGCGACCTCGACGCCGCGGGCGTCGACCCGGGGGCGCAGGGTCTGCCCGGCCACCAGTGCTCGGGCGGCGGCGATCCGCAGCGGCAGATTGAGCCGCAGGGTCACGTCGGTCAGCGGAATCGGATCGTCGTGAAATTCCGGATGCGGCGGCGCCTTGCGCACCGGCGAATAGTTGACGACGTGGATCAGGAAACGCTCCGGGCGGCCGACGGCTTTCGTCTGGTGGGTCACCGTGATCTCCGTCGAGCGCGGGGCATTGGAGTGGACGAGGCGGGCGGGCAGGACCTCGCCGAGGAGGTGCTCGAACGCGGCCCGGTAGACCCAGTAACCGTGGCGGTAGTAGCTCTGCCCGGCCGGAAAGCCGAGCAGCCCCACGCGCCCGCTGCGCGCCATGGCGGTGAAGCCAGTGACGTGATCGAACGGTGTCTGCTTGTGGCTGGTGTAGCGCTCCGCGCTGCGCTGAAACTGCGGCACGCCCAGCGCCGCGAGCGAGACGGCAGGCGCGGAGGCTTGCCATTGCGACGCGCCTTCGTAGAGGGCGTATTCGTAGCCCGGGATGTCGCCGGTGAAGTTGGTTTGCGGGACGAGATAAGCGGGCTTGAACGGCGATGCGCCGGCATAGGTCAGGCCGTAACGGTCGAGCCATCCGGTCGTGCCGCCGGCGGCGAGACCGGCTTCGTGGCACACAAGCACGGCGCCACCCTGCGCGATGAACGAGTGGAGTCGCTCGATGGTCGCGGCGTCGGGGCGAAAGCCGTCGGGCAACACGACGAGGCCGTAGCGTTCCCACTCCTGGGTCGGCTCGAGGACATCAAACTGGAGACGCGCTTCGAGCATGAGTTTGGTCATGCCGTAAAGATACTCGTCGCGCAGCCTGTCGAAGGGCACCGCCGGGATCAGCAACGCCGCCTCGGTGACGGGTGCCGCACCCTCGAGGTACGGTTCGAGGTTCTTGATCCGGCCGTATGATTCACCAATCACGTGATACACCGCCGGATCGAGCCGGCCGGAGGGAGGCATCTGGTCGCCAATGTCGCACCGGGCGGCATTGGCCACGATGCTGGCGAGCTCGACGTCGAGTTGCGCCGGCAGTTTCAGCCCGCCGAAGTCGGCCCACGAGGCCACGAAACGGCCCGTCATGCCGTAAACCGGCACGCCGAAGGTGCGCTGGTAGCGGATCTGCGCGGGCGCGTAGAAGTAGCCCCAGCCCGCTCCGGTCGGCAGCGCCTCGATGTCGATGTTGTCGAGCATCTCCGCGCGCTGGCTCACACACGAGAGGCCGATGTCGTTGAAATCCACCTGGCAGCCGGGGCGGGTGGCGCGCACGAGGTCGCGCATGCGCCGGTGCCAGTCGAGGAAGAGCCGGTTCTTGTGGTCGCGTTGCGCGCCGGCGTCCTGCGGATCCTTCCCTGCCGCGGCGATCTGTTTCCGGCATTCCGGGCAGAAACACTCGGGGCCAATCGGTTCCGCCATGTCGAACCACGCGCCGTCGAGTTCGTACCGGCCGACGAACTCGCGGGTGTGTTCGTCCATGAGTTTCAGATACGCGTCGTGCGCCAGGCAGAGCGCGGTCCAGTCGGGCGTCTGGCCGGCCTTGGGCAGGTAGTTGGAGCCGTCGCGTTTGATCACGAGCCACTCCGGGTGCGTCTTCGCGAGGTGGTGATCCCACGTCGTGCAATAGTACGCGTAGACGGCGATCTTGCGCTCGCGGCACGCCTTGACCTGTGCGCCGAGCAGATCGAACGACAGTCCCGGGTGCACCGGACCGTACTGGCTTGGGTAATAGAAGTAGCCGTGCATGTCCTTCGCGAACACGACCACGGAGTCGACGTGACCGGCCAGGAGGCGGTCGCCGAATTCGTCAGCGTTGAACTTCTCGCCGATCTTCCCGATGTGCGCCGTATTGTGGAAATCGAGATGAATCTTCCGCCATGGGCGAGGCGGCATCGTGGCAAACCGGGGGTCGATCCAAGTTCTCGGTGCCGCCGGAGCCGGCACCGCGCCAGCGAGGGCGGACGGCGGCCAGCCCTGGACCGCTGCCACCCCGGCGGCCATCATGCCGAGGAACTCCCGACGACGAAGACGAGTCGCCACCACCGCCGCCGCTGGATTCCCGAGGTTTCGTGTTGGGTCGAGGATGTTCATGGAGTGAGGGGATGTTGATCGCGGCGTCGCAGGCCGGCCCAGAAAGAGAGACGCTCAGCCTACACGATTGACGGGCTTCTGGCTATGTCTGATCCTGTCGAAGTTATGTCTTATTCGTTCAGGGGGCACGTCAACCGCGGAGCCTACGATCGGCCGCATTCGGGGGTGGGGATCGAATTTGACCCGTTGGGCGTCAAGCCCGGACGCACCGGGATCACCCTGCACGAAAGCGGCTTCCTGCCCGCCAACGACGACTGGAATTTCCCGGCGGTGTTCAGTCCGTTCTGGCGGCTCTATTACAACCGCGAGCGCGGGCACTGCGTGCTGTTCGGCGAGCGCGACATCGAGCTGACGCCGCAGCACATCCTGCTGATCCCACCGCACTGCCTGTTTCACTGCCTTGGCGGCAATCCCGTGCCGAGCTTCTGGATGGCCTTCAGCGTCACCCAGCGGCCACATCCGGAGCAGGACGTGCCCATTCTGCTCCCGCCGCGCGACACCGAGCTGTGTCTGATCCGCGACCTGGAGCAGTTGATTGTCGCGGATGAGGAATGGGATCCGACCGAAGCCATCTACCGCAACAGCCTCGCGCTGCTGCAGGTCGTGCTGTCGCGTCCGGAACTCCGCTGGCAGCCGCCGGTGCCGGAGCCGCTGCTGCGGGTGCGACAGTACATCGAGAACCAGTTCGGCACCAAGCTGCTCGCGCCCGGTCTGGCGCGGCGGGCCGGCCTGAGCGTCGCCGGATTCAACCGTGCCTTTCGTCGGCACTTCGGCACGACACCGGCCCGGTATGTCATCGAGATGCGGGTGCGCGAGGCGGCGCGGTTGCTGTTGCAGACCGAAAAGACCCTCGACGCCATTGCCGAAGAAACGGGTTTCTCGAATCGCGCCTACCTCAGCCGGATGTTCCGGCGCGTGACGGGCGAAGCGCCCGCCGGGTTTCGTCGCACCCACGGCCGGAGCGATTAGCCCGTCGGGCTTTGCGAGTCGTGCTTGGGTCGAACCGTGAGTTCCGAGCGGCCGCGCGTCGAACAACCCAGACGGGCCGCTGATAACTGGGCCGGGCACGGCCCTGGGGCGGGGGGACTTTCGAGCAGATCGTTCCGGACGGGGCTCGTCCAGGCGGTTTACGCGATGACGATGACAAAGGGAATCCTGCCACGTAGTCCGCCTGCGGCGCGTCCGCCTCGTGCCGGCGCCGTGACGGGAGCGGGAGCGCAGCGGCAAGCGAACGGCAGATTCGGCACGTTTGCGTGTTGTCCGCACGGCATAAGGCGGAATCGGCGTTGAGGGCGTCGATGCCGACAGCTATACTGAATGTCGAAAGACGCGGCCTATGGACCCTGCAACCAGAGAAAGACCAACTGAACCCGCACGCGAAGTGCCGGCCGCGGAGGCCCCCAAAACCGGAGCGGCCGGAGTAATCGCAGCGCCTGCTCCTGATATCCTGACGCCAGGCGGATGCTGTAAACCGCCGCAGCCTATGTGTACCGTGGCCCCCCTGCCTTTGGCAGCAGAGAAGAATGTTCTGCGAAGTGGCCTTGGTCCGCCCGCCAGAAGTTTGAACCGAGTTTGAACCGGCACTGAACGCGCCCACTTCGAACATTGAACCGAGCTTGAACGTCTTTGAACAACAGGCGCTACCGGTCCATTCCGGCGTTCAAAGCGTCCACACCCCGCAACGACTGATGGATACGGACCGCCTCCATACTTTTGTTCACCCTACGCGCACCAGCCAATGCCTCTCAAATGGCGCCATGCTGCCCTCCATCCAACTCCCTCCGGTATGCCGTCCGACAATGATGCCCGGGTACCTTTCGAGCGCCATGGTAACTGCTGACCGTATCTTTAGAGACCCAAGGAAACGGCCAGAAGCTCCACGTCCAGAAGTGGCCCTGCAGTGCATCAATCCTGCCGGTTTGAGCTGCATTCACGAAAGGAACCGAGCGGCATCAGCCGCATCGTCCACCTATACAAGTCGGAACACGCCACCCCTAGCGTCCGCTACCAGAAAGTCGCAACACCACCACTACTCGACCACTACCCACCACAACTGCGCCACTACCAAGAATGGCCCAGTAATTCGAGGCAGGCCGGGCTTGAATGCTGCACGCGGGCAATTAGCCCACATCCAGCGGAATTCCTCTGGGTGACGTCACTGCCTTCCACCGTGCGATGGTCCATCTCGCTTGGGCAGGTCTGGCGGAAGCGACTGCCCTGACCATTGTGTCCATCAAAGCGGCCGCAGCGCGGCTGGTCTGGCTGGAGCGAAGGAGCGGCGGCGAAGCCGCAAGCCCGGAGCGGAGCGCCAGACGGGCCGTGCCGTGCCGCTCACCGACGCCCACCAGCCTGGCGCGAGCCGCGGAGCCGGCACGAGCGGAGCGACGAGCGCAGGGCTGGCTTTGTTGGCGCCGGCCCGCGGGTAGCGTGCTACGGCGGTTTACGCTGAAGATAAAACTGCACGACGATCGTCGCCAGTGATCCGAGCAGCGTGCAGGCGACCCAGGGCCAGGCTTGATGACCCAACGTAAGTGTCAGACTTGGACAGGTGGCGTCGCCGATTTTCGCGGGCGGCGCCGGGCGACGCCTCAATCGGTGGGATGTGGCACGCTGGCCACAGTGCTGCGGAGTTCCTCGCCCATCTTGGCAAAGCGCGCGAGTTGGGCGCGGGCGTCACGTTCGCTGTCCCGATAGCTTTCGAGCTGGGCGTTAAGGTCCTGGCGCATGGCGTCGAACGAGGGGTCGGGCCCCGTGCGACTTTCCAGGTCGTCGATGCTTCTGAACATCGCTTCGGCTTCGACGACGGCCTTTTGCGCTTTTGCCACGCTGGCCTGAACCTCCTGCACGGCGGCCTGAAGCTTCGCTTGGGCCACCGCGGCGTCGCGGTGAAACGCCCTGAGCGCCTTTGCGCGTTTGCGGGATAGGGCCATTGGGGTCCGCTGAGAAAAAGGGGATTGAGTGCGTGAGGGCGAGCGATTCCGCCGGAGAAAAATGACTGAGCGGGGATTTTCTTTCTGGACTCCTTTGGGCGGTGCGGCCAAGTTGCCGGGATGGAGACCACGCAACGCATCCAAGGACGAGACCTGCGTCCCGCCGATCTGGCGTGGTTGCGGGAGTGGATCGGCGCCCACCCGACGTGGAGCCGGAAGCGACTGGCAAAGGAACTGTGTGTGCAGTGGGACTGGCGGGACGGGGCCGGCCGGCTGAAGGATTTTGCGGCGCGCAGTTTCCTGCTCAAACTGGCGAGCGCCGGCCAAATCACGTTGCCCGCGCTGCGCCCCCGCAGCTTGACCGGGTTCCGTCGCGTGGTGCGCGAGCCCGAGGGCTGGCGGGAGCCGCCGGTTCTGACGACGTCCCTGGCGGCGCTGCAGCCGCTCACCTTCGAGGTGGTGCAAACCGGCACCGCCGCCCAGGGCGTCTGGAGTTTTTTTCTCGCCCGGTATCATCCTATCGCCCGCAGTTAAGACTTGGCTGGAGGTGCGCAACTCATTGAGAACGAGTCATGACAAGCCAGACAACGCAGGTGGTGGAGCTTCACCCGGCGGGTGAAGCGGAGGGGCAATTTCGGTTCGCGTGCGCCGGCGG